>JBIILW010000024.1:0-13019 GCA_044338265.1 Bacteroidia bacterium
TATTGACAGTAGAGACATGAGTCCATTGGGCGGTGCAATTCATTGCATAACTATGCAAATTCCTGCCGACAATCCAATTAGAATTTGGCATCCAAAAATTCAAGTAAATAAAGTCTTTCAGAATAATTTTAAAATAATTGCGAAATGCGAAAACTACAGTGGAATAAAAACAGCAAATTGCATTTACAGGAAAAATAATGAAGCTTGGCAAACGCTGAATTTAACTGACAGTGCTGGCTATCATATAGGAATTTTAACTGTTAATGGATTAACAAGTACTGATTTTGTAGAATATTACATAGCCGCGGAATCAAATAATGGTAAAAAAGTAACTAAACCCACTACTGCAAATGCAGATGCACAAGGATATTATCGCATTCAATTTGAAAACGGTACAAACTTAAATGAAGTAGTGGTTACACCTAAAAACTATTTGTTTGCAGCTTATCCAAATCCTGCTAATGCGCAGTTGCATATTCCATTTCAGTTATTAGAAAAAGGAAATATTAGCATTAAAATTACTGATATTACTGGAAAAATATTAGTGGAACAAAGCACCAATGCCATTGCAGGGCAACAAGAAAACATATTTAATGTTTCAGGATTTTCAAACGGATTGTATTTTTATACTTTAAGTTTAAATGGAGAAATTATAAATACCAGAAAGTTTTTAAAACAATAATTTATTTGAATTATTTAAATGAAATCAAAAGGCTGTCTCAAAAAAGACGGCCTTTTTTTATATCATTGCAAAAATTAATTCAATAAAAATTGCATTTTTGTTACCAATGAATTCAAAGAAATTTTCCTTATTAGTAGTCATTATTTTTGTTTGCAATGCGTTATTTGCTCAGCATACCTATATTACGTTTAACCCCGCCATGAATCATATTATTGACAGGTTTGAAATAAAAAATAGTGTGTTAAACAATGAATATTTTCATACAAGCACTAAAAGCTATAGACGCCAATCTATTGCTGATTATGCTAACAATTTGTATAACAATGATTCTAATTTATCAAACCAAGATTTATTTAACTTAGAATATTTATTAACCGATAATTTTGAATGGGCAAAAAACGATTTTACATTATCGAAAAAGCCAATTTTAAAAGAATTTTATACGCAAAAAGCTGGATTACTTTCAGCTCAAGTTACTGATTTTAATTTAGTGGTAAATCCAGTAATGCTTTACCAAGTAAGCACCATTGACTTTAACGGAAACAATGTTTTACTAAACAATAGAGGCATAGAAATTAGGGGAAATATTACTGATAAAATTGGTTTTTATACGCAAGTAAGTGATGAAATTATGCGCCCTTTGCCGGTTGTTTTTCAAGAAGCACAAAGAACAAATGTTTACCAAGGAATTGGGTTCTATAAAAACCCTGATGGCAAGGAAGTAAATTATTTTTTATCGAGCGGTTATGTGAGTGTTTCGGCTAATAAATACATGGACTTTCAGTTGGGTCACGGTCGTCAATTTATTGGCGATGGGGTGCGTTCATTCATCATTTCAAATAATGCGGTTGATAATTTTTATACACGATTAAATACCAGAATTTGGAAGCTAAATTACACCAATATTTTTAGCCAATACCGCGATTATAATAATTCTAGTTATGGGGTACAATCAACCCATTATTCAGCTACTCATCATCTTTCGGTTAATATTGGAAAAAAACTAAATATAGGAATATTTGAAACCATTATTTTTCAAAGAGACAGTGGACATGTAAGTACCGGTTTTGAAGTAAATTATTTGAACCCAATTATTTTTTATAAATCAATAGAAAATGGATTGAATAGTACTGACAAAGCGGTGTTAGGTGCAAATATTAAGTATAATTTTTTAAATCATTTTTCTGCCTATGGGCAATTGGTATTAAGTGAAATGGTGCTGAATGAAATTATTCATAACCGTGGTTGGTGGGGAAATAAATGGGCTTATCAGTTAGGTTTAAAATACATTGATGTATTTGGAATCAATAATTTAGATGCACAAGTAGAATTAAATGTTTGCCGACCATTCATGTATACTTCCTATTCATCGTTACAAACTTATACCAATTATAATCAGCCCATGGCTCATCCTTTGGGCGCTAATTTTTATGAAACCATTGGCGTATTGCGCTATCAACCTGCCAAAAGGTTAAGCATGCAATTAAAAGGAATTTATTATGCCATTGGTTACGATTCTGCGGGAACAAACGTGGGCCAAAATATTCAATTAAGTTACCGAAGTAATTCTATAGGAATTTATGGAAATGAAATAACACAAGGTCAACTTACAAAAGTTCTTTTTATAGATTATTTGGCAAGTTATATGCTTAAACATAACTTATTTATTGATTGCGGTTTTACTTACCGCAATTGCAAAAGTGCCATTAATGAATACAATGCAGAAAATTTATTTTTAAACTTAGGTGTAAGAGTAAATATGGCTAGAAGAGAATATGATAGGTAGGGGTTAGTTGACAGTTGTCAGTTGACAGTTGATAGTTGTTAGATGATAAGTTAATGGGGTTGGTAAGACGATGGAGTAAATTGAGTATATGAAGTTCTTAAGCAATTCCCTAAACTAAGAACTAAAAGCTCATTACTATCAACTGACAACTAACAACCATCAACTATTACTCAAATCTGAGTGCTTCAATTGGATCTAATTTGCTGGCTTTTTTAGCAGGATAATAGCCTGAAGAAATACCTACTACAAAGCATAAAAACAAACCTAAACCAATCCATGCCCAGGGAATAATAAAGCCTCCACCAATGAAAGAGGTAACTAAATTTCCTACTAAAATTCCTAAAATAATTCCTCCAATTCCACCAAGTTGACAAATCACTAAAGCTTCAATTAAAAACTGCTTTTTGATATTATTTTGTGTAGCACCTAACGATTTTCTGATACCAATTTCTCGGGTACGTTCAGTAACCGAAACCAACATAATATTCATTAAACCAATAGCAGCGCCTAGTAAAGTAATAAAGCCAATAACAGTAGCAGCTATTGTAATAAAACTTAATTGACTGATAACTTGGTTGGCCACATTATCGGCTTTCATAATTTCAAAATTATTTGGTTCACTGACTTTTAAACCACGTACACGCCTGAAAACACTAATGGCCTCATCAACCGCCACATCTATATTGGTAACATTAGTAACAGCTACTGTAACCACTGCGCTCATGCTTTTTTCCGAAAACACTTGATAGGCATTATCTATTGGAACAATTACCATTCTGTCACCACCAAATCCCATGGAAGAACCTTTTTCTTTTAGCACACCTATTACTCTGTATTTAGCCGCACCAACCGCAATTAATTCACCTAATGGCATTTTGTTCTTAAACAATTTATATTTTATTTCACTTCCAATTACAGCCACATTTGAAGCAGAAGTAATGTCTTGTTTCGAAAAATTTCGACCATAATTCAGATCGTAAGAAGCAACTTTCAAATAATTTTCATCGCTTCCCATTACCATAATATTGGGTTCAGTTTTAAAACTATTGTATTTTATGGTAGCAGTTCTACTTGCGTTAATAGAAGTGGAAAATATACAAGGAAAATGATATTGAGCTGCAAACTTTTCGGTTTGTTGTTGGGTAATGTCACTAAACTTTTTTTGTGGCTTTCCATTTACACCAAAGTGAACCATATTCCCTCTGTTTTTTATGTTAAAAGTATTAGCACCAATATTATTAAAACTCTTGTTAATGCTCACTTTCATACCATCAATAGCGGTAAGAATACCTACCAAAGCCATGATACCAATGGATATAATTAGCGCAGTAATTACAGCCCTTGTTTTATTAGCACCAATGGAGGTAAAAGCTATTTTTATATTTTCAGTGAGCGTCATTTTTTATATTACAATTTTTTAAAGTTGCATTGCAAAATAAAGTTTCGTATTCAAAATATTTATTTATTTATTTAAAAGGGAAAAAGCAATTGGCTCCCGATGCATCGGGAGGCAATTAGCAATAGGATTAATCAATTAAAAAAAGCCGAACTAAATTCCAAAAACTAATTTGCTGTTTTCAGTAGTAATATCTGCAACATTTTTCAAACTTACTTGCTTCAATTCTGCTAACTTTTTGGCAATATCAATTATATAAAAACTTTCGTTCCTTTTACCTCTAAATGGAACTGGGGCTAAATAAGGTGCATCGGTTTCAAGTACTATATGTTTTAAATCTATATCAGCAATGGCTTCACTTAAACCTGAATTTTTAAAAGTTAGCACCCCTCCTATTCCTAAGTAAAATCCAATTTCTACAATTTGTTTAGCCTCCATGGCATTTCCACTAAAGCAATGAAAAATACCACGTAATTTTGGGTGTTTCATTTCTTGTAAAATTGAAATTACATCAGGTGTTGCGTTTCGAGCATGAATGTTTATGGGTAAATCTTGCTGAATGGCCCACAAACATTGTTTTTTAAAAGCCATCATTTGTTGTTCTTTTAAATCAAGGCTCCAATAAAAGTCCAAACCAATTTCACCAACTGCATAAAACTTGCGCTTTTTAAACCATTTTTGTATTTGAAATAATTGTTCATCCACATTCTCAGCTACCGAACAAGGATGTAAACCCATCATAGGAAAACAATTTTCGGGAAATTGCCATACCAAATCTAACATAGGTTGAATACTTTGTAAATCTATATTGGGAATAAACAGTCGACTCACCCCATTTTTTATGGCTTTTTCTATGAGTTGAGTGCTTTCGTTTTCAAATTCCTTTGAATATAAATGCGTATGTGTATCGGTAAAAATCATGTGTAAATAATAAGGTGCAATAATAAGTGCTTATGAGTAAAATAAATTGATAAATTACATGTGGTTTATTATTGTAAAATAAATTGTAATATTGATTTATGGAAATAGTAAAACGCGAATCAATCATTCAACAATTTGAAAGCATGGAAGAATTAAATAATGTTTCAAAAAATTTATTATTAAGCGCTAAAGAAGCAGCCAAAAATGCTTATGCACCCTATTCTAAATTCAATGTTGGCTGCGCGTTATTACTTGAAAATGGTGAAATAATTTTAGGAAATAACCAAGAAAATATTGCTTATCCATCAGGATTATGTGCAGAACGAACAGCTATATTTTATGCAGGGGCAAATTTTCCAACTATTCCAATAAAAATGTTAGCAGTTACTGCATTTGCAAAAAGCTATGAAGTAAAACAGCCGGTAGTGCCCTGTGGTGCATGTTTACAAAGTATGAGCGAATTTGAATTACGTTTTTCAAAACCTATTCAAATCATTTTACAGGGAAACAGTGGCCCTATTTATATTGCCGAAGGCACCAAAACTTTTTTACCCTTTCAGTTTTTTATAAAAGAATTAGGGATGTGATTTTTCTGCTACGGTTTTTTGCCACAGATTACACTGATTTCACTGAAAAAAAATATTAATAACTCTTTTATGAAAATAATAAAAGATTACAAATTATATTGATGAAATTGTATAAAATTACAAGATCTTATTAAGTTTAATTCTCTATGTAATCTGTGAAATCTGTGGCTATATTCTAAAACGAATCCAACTCCGATTTGAGTTTTTTGGGAAGCTTTGCAATTACTAAATTATAAGAATCGTTTACCATTTCTAAAATCAAACTATCACTCACATCTTCATTGAATTGAATTGTATTCCAATGGCTTTTATTCATGTGAAAAGCAGGAATTACAGCCATAAAATTTGCTCTATAATCAATGGCTTTTTCAGGATTACATTTTAAATTTACTTGATTAGGATTTGAAAGCGAAATGAGGGCAAAAACTTTTCCCATTACTTTAAAAACTAAGGTATCTGGCCCAAAAGGAAAAGTTTCTTCCACTCCTTTTTTTGCCATGCAATGATCGAGCAAATGTTCAATATTCATTGTTAGAGGTCAATAAATTTGTATCCAACAGTATATTGTAACATGGAAGCACGAGAACTAAAATCTACATTTTGAGAACTATTTACGACTGTAGCAACATTTCCAATTGGATTTAAACTAAAATCGTAACGAGCATCAAAACATAATTTCCAAATTTCAACACCAACGCCTAACTGAGCACCAACTACAAAATCATTATAATTTCCTTTTTCGAGCTTATTTATATCACTAGCTGTTAAATCTTTATTTACCAAAAACTGAAAACTAGGACCCACACTTACATTGATTACATTCAATATTTTTTTTCCAAACATTACCGGAATATCTATATAATTGAGCATGGTTGCTGTACTTGCAGCGCTTGTAGTTCCCGTACTATTTACTGTAAAATTTAAGTTTCTAAAACTAATTTCAGGCTGAATATAAAAGCCAATCAAACTAATACGGGCAAAACCTCCTATTAAAAAACCATTTGATGAAGTTGGAATTTGAAAACTTTTATAATCAGCACCTATTATTTGGGTATTGGTTAAACCTGCTTTTGCACCTAAAACAAAACCTTGTCCGTTTACTTTTATGGTAAATATTACCAATGTGATTAACAATAAATTTTTCATGATCTTTTTTTTACCTCAAAGCTATGTATTTTTTTATTCAAATATTACATAAAAAAAATAAAAAAAGCCTGTTGCTTTTTCAAACAACAGGCTTCAAATAAAATAATTTTATTAAGCTAATACAACAACTTTGTTGTTTAATACTTCTACTACACCACCAATAATATCGAAAGATTGGTTGCCATTTTCAGTACTTTTAATATCAACTTGTCCTTTCACTAAGCTACTCACTAAAGCAGCGTGGTCTTTTAAAACCTGAAAAGAGCCATCACTTCCTGGTAATGTAACCATTTCAACTTGTCCACTAAAAAGTGTTTTATCGGCTGTAATAATATCTAATTGCATAATAGTTGTTAGTTGTTAGTTATTAGTTGTTAGTTGTTAGTGTCTATCAACAGACAACTATCAACTATCAACTAAGTTTATTAATTTGACTCAGCTAACATTTTTTCACCTTTAGCAATAGCTTCTTCAATGCTACCAACAAGGTTAAATGCTGCCTCAGGTAAATGATCTAATTCACCGTCCATAATCATGTTAAATCCTTTGATTGTTTCTTCAATTGGAACCAATACACCTTTTAAACCAGTGAATTGCTCTGCAACGTGAAACGGTTGAGATAAGAAACGTTGAACCCTACGAGCACGATAAACAGTTTGCTTATCATCTTCCGAAAGTTCATCCATACCTAAAATGGCAATAATATCTTGTAACTCTTTGTAACGTTGTAATATTAATTTTACACGTTGAGCACAATCGTAATGAGCAGCTCCAACAATAGCTGGAGTTAATATACGAGAAGTTGAATCCAAAGGATCAACCGCAGGATAAATTCCTAATTCAGCAATTTTTCTACTTAATACAGTTGTAGCATCTAAATGCGCAAATGTGGTAGCAGGCGCTGGATCTGTTAAATCATCTGCAGGTACATAAACCGCTTGAACTGAAGTAATAGAACCACGTTTAGTTGAAGTAATACGTTCTTGCATTGCTCCCATTTCAGAAGCTAAAGTTGGTTGGTAACCTACCGCTGAAGGCATACGACCTAATAAAGCCGAAACTTCAGAACCTGCTTGTGTAAAACGGAAAATATTATCAACGAAGAATAAAATATCACGTCCACCTGATTTTTCATCACCATCACGGAAATACTCCGCAACTGATAAACCTGATAAAGCCACACGAGCACGTGCTCCAGGAGGCTCATTCATTTGTCCAAAAACAAGGGTTGCTTGTGATTTTTCTAATTCGCTGTAATCAACTTTAGATAAATCCCATCCACCTTCTTCCATATCGTGTTGGAATGCTGAACCGTATTTAATTACGCCTGATTCAATCATCTCACGTAATAAATCGTTTCCTTCACGGGTACGCTCACCAACACCAGCAAATACCGACATACCTTCGTATGCTTTTGCAATATTGTTGATTAACTCCATAATCAATACTGTTTTACCAACACCAGCACCACCAAACAAACCAATTTTACCACCTTTTGCATATGGCTCAATTAAATCGATTACTTTAATACCTGTATATAAAGGTTCAGCATTGGTTGTTAAATCTTCAAAACGAGGAGGATTTTGGTGAATAGAACGTTGTCCTAAACTGTTATCCATTGCGGTCATACCATCAATGGCTTGTCCAACTACGTTAAATAATCTACCTCTAATTTGCTCGCCAACCGGCATTGATATTGGGGTTCCCATTGGAACTACTTCCATTCCACGAACCAACCCATCAGTTGCTTCCATGGCAATGGCACGTATAATATTATCTCCCAAATGTCTTTGACATTCTAGAATAAGACGCGTTCCATCGGGTCTTGGAATGTAAAGGGCATCTAAAATTTTTGGTAGGCCTTC
Organism: Bacteroidia bacterium; assembly: GCA_044338265.1. Classification (GTDB taxonomy): domain Bacteria; phylum Bacteroidota; class Bacteroidia; order UKL13-3; family UKL13-3; genus JAAFJM01. Next base: position 8,384 of record JBIILW010000024.1, read on the forward strand.
GCTGCTAGATGCAAAACTTACATCTACTACTGGACCAATTACCTGAGCTACAACTCCTGTTTTTGACATAATTAAGAAATTAATTTAATTTTTGGTGGCGCAAAAATAATATTTACAAGCATAAAACAAACTTTATAATTAATCTTGAAGAGTGATTTTAAGCATTAAATACTTATTTGATTTGTATTTCAATATTTTATGTAAATTAGCGAGGTGGAAATCTATCATTTATTTTTTTTTAGTTCCACAAACAATCAACATTGTTTTGAAAGGCAAATATTAACGTTTTTATTTGAACAATAAATCTGAGCAATAAATTTTTATGAGCAACGATCAAATTAAGGAAGAGGTAAAACAAAAATTCATTGTTTTTTTGGAACAAAACGAACAACGTAAAACACCAGAACGCTTTGCTATATTAGATGAAATATATAGTAATAAAGAGCATTTTGATGTAGAAACTTTGTTTGAACACATGAAAAACAGAAATTACAGAGTAAGCCGAGCAACTGTTTATAATACGCTCGATTTATTGTTAGACTGTGGTTTGGTGATTAAACATCAATTTGGAAAAAACATGGCTCGTTTTGAACGTTCATATGGTTTTAGGCAACATGATCACATGATTTGTAATGTGTGTAGTAATATTTTAGAATTTTGCGATCCTAGAATTCATCAAATAAAAACCATGATGGGCGATTTAATGCAATTTGAAGTAACCAACCATTCTTTGTATTTATTTGGAAACCCGAAAATGGATGAAAATAGAAATTGTTTAACTTGTAATAAAACAGTTCCGAAACCTGACTATTAGTTGTTAGTTGATAGAGTTTAGTAATTATGAATAGCCGTTGTGCTTTAGCCAACGGAAAGAAGATTAAAAGAATAAATAAAATAATAATTGCCGAAGGCTAGAAGCTAGAGGCTAGAAGCAAAAAAGTTATGATAGATGTAGTATTAGGCCTGCAATGGGGCGATGAAGGAAAAGGAAAAATTGTAGATGTATTAACTCCGCAATATGATGTAGTAGCAAGGTTTCAAGGTGGACCAAATGCCGGGCATTCGTTGGAATTTAACGGACAAAAACATGTTTTGAATACCATTCCATCTGGAATTTTTCACAAACATTGTATCAATATAATTGGTAGCGGTGTAGTTATTGATCCAATTACTTTTAAAAAGGAAATAGAAAAAATTACTTTGGGTGGTGCAGAGCCATTGGTTAATTTGTACATTTCGGAAAAAGCACATTTAATTTTACCCACTCACCGCTTGGTAGATGCAGCAAGTGAAGCTCATAAAGGGGAACATAAAATTGGTTCAACTTTACGCGGAATTAGTCCAACTTACCAAGATAAAATTGGCAGAAGTGGTTTGCGTGTTGGTGATATTTTAGCAGCTAATTTTAGCCAAAAATATGAAGTAGTTGCCGCTAATCACATCACTTTATTAGACAGATTCAATCATCCATATAACATGGCTGAACAGGAACCAGCATTTTTTGAAGCCATTGAGTTTTTGAAACAATTTAAAATTGTAAATACTGAATACTTCTTAGATGATTTAATGAACGATGGTAAAAAAGTATTGGCCGAAGGCGCTCAAGGAACATTATTAGATATTGATTACGGAACATATCCTTTTGTAACTTCTTCAAATACCATTACTGGTGGGGTTTGTAACGGTTTGGGTGTTGCTCCTCAAAAAATAAAAAGAGTTTATGGTATTTTTAAAGCTTATTGTACAAGGGTTGGAAGTGGACCATTTCCAACTGAACAAGACAATGAACAAGGGGAAGAATTACGTCAACTTGGACATGAGTTTGGTGCTACAACAGGACGACCAAGAAGAACAGGATGGTTAGATTTACCCACTTTAAAATATAGCATCATGTTGAATGGAGTTACTGACTTAATTTGTACCAAAAGCGATGTACTGAGTGGTTTGGGCGAAATTCCTGTTTGTCATTCATACGAAATAGATGGAACTGTAAGCGATAAAATTCCTTATAGTTTGGTAGATGCTAATATTAACCCACAATACCAAAGCTTTGCGGGCTGGACGGGCGATTTAAGCAAAATAAAAAACTATTACGACTTACCAGAAACTTTCAAAACTTATATGCAATTTGTAGAAGAGCAAATTGGTTTAAAAGTAAATACCATATCGGTAGGACCAGATAGAGACGAAACAATTGTGAGAAGTTAATTGCAGCTGGCTGCTGACAAAATAATATAAAACCTGCTTTGTTATAAGGCAGGTTTTTTTGTTTATTTGAAAATATTTTTTAAGATAATAAAAACAAAAAAAATTGAATTATAAATCTCCAAATATTAAATACAAGTCCATGCTTCAATCTGCCGAGTTTGGAGTTTATTTGCTTTGTTTTGTATTCATTAGTATATCGTTTTACTTTTTTTCTGCTATAAATATTGACTGTTTTAATTCAGATCAAGCTGTTCAAGTTTTGATGGTAAAAAACTTTCAATGGCCTGCCGATTCTTATTATTGGGGACAAAATAGATTGGGTAGTTTATTGCCTTTAATCAGTTCCTTTTTTTATTCGTTTATAAAAATTCATCCCATCATTTTAGTTTCTATCGTTAATTATATGATGCTAGTTATTGGATGGTTTATATTTTCAAAATATTTAAAAAGTAATTGGGTAAAAATATTGTTTTGTATTGCGGTATTTTTCCCACATCCAACCTATTTTTTTATTATTTTAATTGGTCATCCGTATCAAGGGCAGTTTTTTACGTTGGCACTTGCCACCCTTTTTTTAAATGATTTATTTAATAAAATAACAACGTTTGAAAAATGGAATTGGAAAGAATATTTAAAACTGTTTTTTACTGTTTTTACTTCTATTTTGGCAGTTTGGGTAAGCGAATTAAGTTTGGTTTATTATGTTTTTGTACTGTTTTATTTATTGTTTAACAAAGAAGTTAGAAACCATTTTTTCAGTGCTGCTTTTTTAAAATCCAAATTGCTGTTTCCAGTTATTAGCACTGTATTACTTTTATTGATTGGAATTTTATTAATTTTAGACCTTAAACATGGCTTTGAAAAAGACCCTGTTTACGATCAGTTTTTCATTTCCAATTTTACGGATATTGAACTTCAATTCCATTATTTCTATATTCAGTTTAAAGATATTTTATTGTTACAGAACCATTATACCATATTTGAATGTTTGTTTTATTATTCAATAACTATTGGTCTTTTATTAGTTATTTTTAACTTAAAAAATATTGATCATTCAAGAATCATATTATTTAAAACTTTAGGATTAACTTTTATAGTAGCCATTATCCTTTTATTCTTTTCTTCATGGAATTACAGGAGCAAATTTGATCCCAAATATTTTAATTTATTATACGCCCTTTTATGGGTGTTAATAGGAATTGGTTTTAATAATATGAGCCAGCTTAAACAATTTGCTATGTTTATATTGCTATGTATTCCATTATTGTACTCTAATTTACAATATTTGAAAAATACGTATCAATCTCAATCTGTTTTTGAGAAATACATTGAGGTGTCGAAATTACCAAAAGGCACAATGGTAGCCGATTATTGGAAAGCTTATAAAATAGCTGCTATTGGTTTTGATAGTATAGACGGTGTTTCAAAAAACTATTGGGATTGTAGAAACATTCATAAATATAAACAATGGAGCAAAAACGAAAATTTTTATTTCATTAAAAATGAGCTTTTCGAATATGAAAAAAGAAACGATACTTTGTGTTTTAGAGGATTAATATTTAAACCAACAAATACTTTTTACAAAATAGATATTGATACTTTTTTGCTTTATAAAAATATGAGTAAATCTGTTAAATAATTCGAAAGATTTTCTATTTCTTTTCCATTAATTCAAATCCTTTTTTACCATCTCGTTCCAAGAAATCTATTTGCATTCCTATGTATAATTAAGATAGGTCTTTTTATGTTGTTCTGTCAAATTATTAATATCGGTATGATTAAATTTTTATATTTAACGATAAATAATATATTTGTGGGGTGGAGTGGAAAAATTACAATTACGAATTTGAAGGCATTGACAAATACCTTGAACGAATTACTGAAAAGAAAAAGCAGCTTGATTCATTGCGCCCTTTCCCAAATGCTGCCATTAAAAATATAAAGGAAAACCTAAGCTTAGAATGGACTTACAACTCCAATAGTATAGAAGGTAATACACTTACATTACAAGAAACCAAAATGGTTATTGAAGAAGGTTTTACCATTAAAGGGAAATCGTTAAGAGAACATTTTGAAGCAGTAAATCATCATGATGCTATTGAATTTGTAGAAAGTTTAGTTAATAAAAAATATGTATTAAACGATAAAGATATTTTAACAGTTCATGGTTTAGTTTTACAAAAAATAGAAAAAGAATTTGCTGGTCGCTATCGCAATGCAGGTGTTAGAATTTCGGGGGCTAATTTTGTTCCTCCAAATGCTTTAAAAGTAGATGCTTTAATAACTGAATTAATATTGTGGTTGAATGATTCAAGCGTTCCAATAACTGAAATTGTAAAAGCAGCAATTTTCCATCATCGTTTTGTTTGGATTCATCCTTTTTTTGATGGAAACGGACGAACAGTTCGATTGGTGTTTAATTTATACT
>JBIILW010000258.1:0-3577 GCA_044338265.1 Bacteroidia bacterium
ACTGCTTTACGCACTCAGTGAGGCCACTGTTCCTAGGGTAACCGTAATCACAAGAAAAGCCTACGGTGGAGCCTACGATGTGATGAATTCAAAACACATTGGAGCCGACATGAATTTTGCATGGCCAACAGCCGAAATAGCAGTGATGGGTGCAAAAGGTGCTGCTGAAATTATTTTCAAAAAAGACATTGACAAAGCTGAAGACCATGTGGCAGCCTTAGCTGCAAAGGAAAAAGAGTATGCCGATATTTTTGCAAATCCATACCGTGCAGCGGAACGTGGATTCATTGATGAAGTTATTTTTCCGGAAGAGACACGAAAAAAGCTCATCAAAGCGTTTAAGATGTTAGAAAATAAAGTGGTGAATTTACCTAGAAAAAAACACGGAAATATTCCGCTTTAGATGTTGAATGTTAGATGTTGAATGTTGAATTAATTCGTTAACAAAATATATTTAAAAGTAAACTTAAAACATTAAATTTGATAGATGAAAAAGCATGTTGCAAAATATAAACTAGGCGAAGAACCTGAAACAGATTTAGCATATTGGTTAACAAAAACACCAATTGAAAGATTAGCTGCACTTGAAAAAATAAGACAAAATTATATAACGTTTTTTTTAAATGGAAATAAGTCAAGACTTCAAAGAGTTTATACAGTTGTTAAATAAAAACAATGTAAAATATTTAGTTGTTGGAGGTTATGCAGTTGCAATGCATGGCTTTCCACGTTATACAGGAGATATAGACTTTTGGGTTAATTCTGATAAAGAAAATGCAGAAAAACTTGTTAAAACTTTATACGAATTTGGTTTTGGAAGTTTAGACATTAGCATCAATGATTTTGCAAAAGAAAATTCAATTGTTCAACTAGGATTTCCACCTGAAAGGATTGATATTATTACATCGGTTGATGGTTTATCATTTGAAGATTGTTGGAAAGAAAGAAAAGAAGTTGTTTCAGAAGAAATATTAATAGATTATATTTCACTTCATCATTTAAGAATTAATAAAGAAGCTTCTGGAAGAGATAAAGATCTTCTAGATTTAAAAAATTTACCTATCGATTTAAATAAATAATTTTAATGAAAATATTTTATTCAACACTCATTTTAGCACTAGCTATTTCAATCAATCTATCAGCGCAGAATGGTGTCGTAGTAGATGATTTTATATACAATAACACCAAGCCAATTGAGCGCAAAGTAAGCAGTGTGGTAAGCCATGTAACGGTATTTAACAGCCAAGCACAGGTTACCAGAACGGCAAAAATAAACTTGGAAGCTAGTGGTGTTTTCAATATTGTTTTCGATAAACTTTCGCCATACATTAACATGAATAGTTTGGAAGTAAAAGCCAATGAACATTTAACTATTTTATCGGTAAGCAACAGGAATGATTTTTTAAATAAAAATGTAAAGCCTGCTGATATAATTCTATTAGAAGATTCGCTGGAAAATATCAATGCGGCTCTTGCCGATTTTAAAGCTGATAAGGAAACAATTGTTTATCAAAAAGATTTGATGTTGGCCAACAAAAATGTAGGTAGTAATCAAACTGGCGTGAAGTATGATGAGCTGGAAGATTTGATGAATTTATACCATAAAAAATTAGATGATTTTAAAGTAAACTGGTTTAGATTAAGTCATTTAGAAACTAAATATTATAATTATAAAAATTTGGTAGAGCAACAACTAGCGGCTTATAATAATGGAAAATTGACTTTGAAAAATGAAGTTATTTTAACTGTAAAATCGGATAATAAAGTGCAAGATGCTCAAATAGATTTAAGTTATTTGGTTGGAAACGTAAGCTGGCAGCCGTTTTACGACATTAGAATAAAAGACAATAAAAGCAATGTTCAATTTTTTTTGAAAGCCAATATTACCCAAAGCACTGGCGAAGATTGGAACAATGTAAACTTAAAACTAACCACTGCAAATCCGGCTGAGGGAGGCATCAAACCTGAATTACAAACCAATTGGTTGGGGTTCCAAATCAATAGAAATATTGCAATTCAAGAAGTTGTTATAAGATCAAATGCCCAGTTAATTGATGAAGATGGATTTGATAAAATACAAAGTACTTCAAAATCAAAGTTTTCAAAACCAACTATTACTCAAAACATGTTCAATACAGAATTTGAAACAAATATTGCTTATACCATTCCAAGCGATAATCAAAACCACCAAGTTGACTTAACTAGCTTTGCGCAAAGTGCAGTTTATGGATATGCTGTAGTGCCAAAATTAAATAAAGAAGTATTTGTAACTGCACAAGTTTTAGCCAACGATTTAATCAATCAAATTAGCGGAGAAGCCAATGTTTATTATGATGGAACATTTACTGGTAAAACATTTGTTAGTCCAACAGCAAACGATACTTTATTACTTACATTAGGGAAAGATAAACGCATACAAGTAGAAAGAATTAAGTTGAAAGATTTTAGTTCAAAATCGTTTTTTGGAGGCACTAAAACCGAACAAACTACGTATGAAATTAAAGTAAAAAACACACACAAGGAAACAATACTTTTAACCATTGAAGATCAAATTCCTGTATCGAATAACAGTGAAATAGAAGTGAAATTATTAGAATATATAGGCGCTACTTACGATGCCAATACAGGAAAATTAACTTGGAAAATGGAGTTAAAAGCCGATGAAAGTAAATCGGTTAAATTTGGTTTTGAAGTGAAGCATCCAAAAGATAAACCGTTGACTGGGTATTAGTACCTGGCTTCTGGTGACTGGCTTCTGGCAAATAGCAAAATAGTAAAATAGTAAAATAAAATAAATATTTTATATAAAACTGAACTACATAGAAACATAGAAAACATAGCTTTTACACTGTAATCAATCTGTGTTTTCTATAAATCTGTGGCAAATAATAGCAGCTAGCTTCTGGCAGCTAGCAGCTAGCAAAATGGATAAGTAAAAAATTTTTTATATAAAACTGAACCACGTAGAAACATAGAAAACATAGCTTTTAAACTTTAACTTATCTATGATTTCTGTGAAATCTGAGGCAAAACTTTAAGCACAAAACTTAAATCTATCTCAACCTAATTCTTCTACCTCGTTTTATTTTTGTCTTTTTCGAAATATTATTTAATCGTGCTAAACGTTTAACAGAAACGCCATATTCTCTTGCTATTTTATACAAAGTATCGCCTTTGCGGGCTTTTACATACTTTGGAGTCTTTAGTTTTAGCTTAGCTGATTTTACTTCATATAAATGTTTAAAACAACTTTTATCTATTTGTAATGAATCAGCTAAAAGTGAGCCAGAAGGAAAATGAACGAGTTTATTAGGATTAATTTTTTCACCTTTAAACCTTACCTCAAAATGTAAATGCGGACCAGTAGAACGGCCCGTACTTCCTGCCAAACCAATTATATCGCCAGCAGTTACATGTTGACCAATATAACAAAGTAATTGCGAAAAATGAGCATATAAAGTTTCTAAACCATTGTCGTGTCTGATTAAAACCATGTAACCATAATCAGCACTTTTTTTAGCAATTCTAACTACACCTGCAAAAGCAGCATATACAGGATCACCAATATCCATTCTTA
>JBIILW010000259.1:0-3569 GCA_044338265.1 Bacteroidia bacterium
GTAATTTCCAAGCCATCATAAGCCAAATTGATGTTTTCTGGTAGTTCGGCATTTACTTTATCGTGCAAACCTAATTGGTGACTAATATGAGTAAAATAGGCGTTTTTAGGCTTTAACTCATTGCATAATTCAACAGCTTCGGCTAAAGTAAAATGAGAAATATGATGTTCTCTTCTCAATGCATTTAACACTAAAACCTCGCATCCTTTTATTTTTTCTTTTACTGATTCATCTATTTTATTAGCATCAGTAATGTACACAAAATCATCAATTCTAAAACCTAAAACAGGCATTTTATGGTGCCAAACTCTTAATGGAATAATGGTTTTTCCAAACAATTCAAAAGGAGTTTCATCAATGATATGTATATCCATTTCAGGAACTCCAGGATATTTTATTGCCTCAAAAGCGTAAAAAAATTCTCTGCGAATGGCCTTGTCAACTTGTGATTCGCAATAAATATCAATGGGTTTTTGCATTACATAATTAAACGCCCTAATATCGTCTAAGCCCGCTAAATGATCCCTATGTGCATGCGTAAATAATATTGCCTCACAAGAAGTTATTGCTGAAGAAAGCATTTGTTGCCTGAAATCGGGACCAGTATCAATTACAATATTTATGTCATTGTATTGAATCAATATGGAAGAACGAAGGCGTTTATCTTTTTGGTTTATAGATGAACAAACTGAACATTTACAGGCAATAATTGGAACACCCTGAGAAGTACCTGTACCTAAAAATGTTATATTCATTTGCTTAAACGATGCTTAGTGGAATCTTAAATGCTATTAGGGTCAATATAACACCACCAACTACAATTCTATACCAACCAAAAATTTTAAAGCCATATTGAGTTAAATAGGATATAAATGCTTTGATAGCAATGAGTGCAATGATGAACGACACTAAATTACCAATCACTAACAGTTTAATTTTATCAGCGTCTAAAAATGCCACTCCATGTGCTTGGAATAAATCCAAAGATTTTTTTGCGGTAGCACCAAACATGGTAGGAACTGCTAAAAAAAACGAAAATTCAGCGGCTGTTTTTCTACTTAACTTTTGGGTTAAACCACCAATAATTGTAGAGGCGCTTCGCGAAACGCCAGGTATCATTGATATACATTGAAAACAGCCAATAACGAATGCGCTTAAATAATTTACTTCCTTAGCCTCAGAGCTATCTTGTGTATCATTTTTGGAGAACCATTGGTCAACAAATAACAATACAATACCTCCTAATAATAAGCTGATGGCAACTGTAGCTGGACTCTCTAAAAATTCATCAATTTTATCACTAAATAAAATACCAAAAACGGCTGCTGGAATAAATGCAACAAATAGTTTAAAGTAAAATTCAAATGACTTGAAAAAATGTTTGAAGTATAAAACTACAACGGCTAAAATTGCCCCTAACTGGATATTAACGATAAAAAATTTAATAAAATCATCTGATTTTATTCCCAATAGGGAAGTGGCTAATATCATATGACCTGTGCTTGATACAGGTAAATACTCAGTTAATCCTTCGATGATGGCTATAATTATAGCTTCAAAATAATTCATTTAATTGGACGAAGTCAGCAATTTTTTATTTAAAAAAAATTAATCTTTTTTAGGTTTCATAATTGCAAAAATCCCAATTACAAATCCTAATAAAATTAAAACAGGAGCAACGGTAATTTTTACTTTATCTTCTAAAATATTTTCTTTACCAGCCATTAAATAAAACCCTAAAATAATAACAAATACGCCCACTGCCATGATGATATAATTTTGTTTGCCAAATATAAAATCAGCTGTTGGAACTTGATTTACTTTTTCAGTTGTTTTCTTTGTATTTGAAATTTTTTCGCTCATTTTTTTGTTTCTAAAATTTATCAATAATAATATTTTCTTTTAAATAAAACCTAGTACAAATCTTCAATTTTTGTTTTTAAGTATTTATTAGTGCTAAACCAACTACTTATCATGCTTACTAAAACGCCTGTAACTATAAGAATTACAAACAATAAAGTAAAACTTTCTGTGTGATATAAATTTTGAATTTGTGGAAAATAATTAGGTAAAATATATAATATAAATACCAATAAACCTGTAGCTAATAAACCACCATATAATCCATTAAAAAAGCTTCTAAATACAAATGGTTTTATAATAAACCAATGCGTTGCTCCAACTAATTGCATACTTTTAATTGAAAATCTTTTTGCATATAAGTTTAAACGAATATTGCTATTAATTAATACCAACGCAATAATGATAAATATTACTGCTAATCCAATTAATATATAACTTAATGAACCTAAGTTTTTGCCTACATTTTCCGAAATTGTTTCACTGTATTTAACTTCAGATACTTTTGGCAAAAGCATCAATTTGTTTTTCAATTCTTGAATTTTACTGCTTTGAGCACTTTCAGCTTTTATGCTTAGCTCAAACGATGATGGTAAAGGATTATATCCTGCAAATTCAATGATGTCTTGTCCCATTTCTTTCGACAAATCCATTGCGGCAGCATCCTTACTAATAAATTTCACTTCTTTTACGTCTATAATATTTTTAATGCTTTGCAAATTTTTATCAATTTCAGCTTGATTGATGTCATCATTCAGGTAAACACTCATCAAAATATTTTCTTTGATAATTTTATTTAATTGATTTGATTGAATATAAATCAAGCCAAATAATCCCAACATTACTAATACCATAGCTATGCTAATGATTGAAGATAAGTATGATATACGTTTTCTGCGATTAACTTTTTGTAATTGAGTTGCCAATGTTTTTATTTTTTATACCTTACAAAAATAATTGAATAATAGAAGTGTTCAACTAAATTCAATCCACAGTTTTGTTTATGGTGTTGTTAATTCTATTTTTGACGACAGAAATTGAGAATTGAGATTGGAGATATGAGAATGGTTAATTTATTGTTTGTAATGCTGAGACTTAATTTTTTCAAAAAAATAATATATAATGACATTGGGTCATTCCGTAGGAATCTCCCTTGACTTAAACAATCATTGATTTTCACAAAAGTTATTGTTTAATTCAATGGTAATTATTTGCAAGGAAGATTCCTTCGGAATGACTGGATTTTTTGCTTTTATCTAGTTATTAGCAGTTTAATTAAAAAAGTCAATTATAGCTTAGTCGAAGCATACATCGTTCTCGACTTCGCTCGAACTGACGTGCAGTTTATGTGTCATTGCGAGGAACGAAGCAATCTAATTTTAAAACAATCGAATGCGGCTTTAGCCCATTCTAAATAAAAAAAATGCGCCCTCATTTTTAAATGAGGTATACTAGAAAAAAGAGAAAATAAAAAGAATGAAAGAATATAATTTTACGGAAATTGAAAAAAATTGGCAACAATATTGGGCCGATCATAACATTTATAAAGTTACAGAAGAAAGCAGTAAGCCCAAGTTTTATGTGTTAGATATGTTCCCATATCCAAGTGGTGCGGGTTTACATGTTGGCCATCCGTTAGGTTATATTGCTAGTGATATTTTTTCTCGATATAAAACCTTAAAAGGTTTCAATGTTTTGCATCCAATGGG
>JBIILW010000260.1:0-3565 GCA_044338265.1 Bacteroidia bacterium
TGATTTTTTTTGACTTTTCACTAACAAAATACTCCTCAAAAATTTCTTCATATTGAACAGTTAGAAATTCATCTTTGTTTTTTAAGATTAGAGATGGAGCATGAATAATTCTGAACATTCCAAAAACACCATCATTATTTAATGACAAGGAGTTAATACTTTTCGCACTACTAAAATCAAAATAAGTAGCTGATATTTTAGGACATAAATTTCTTAAATACGAATCTGTTCCCCAGAAAGATGAAGGAAAATATAACATTCTTGATATTGCTACAATTTTAAATTCAGAAGTGTCAATATTGTTATAAAGAAAACTACCTAATTCTTTTTTACAAGCAGTACATGAAGGATTGTTATGTAAAAAAATTACACATTTATCTGATAGAATTGTTGAAAGTGCTAAAGTATCCCCGCTAAAAGAAATGACATTGCAAGTTAAACTTATTTGCGATTTACAAAGAAATGTAAACATTATAATAAATATGAAAGTATTACTTATTTTTAGTTTCATTCCATTTGTATATCCAAACTCCTGTATAAGGTGGTTTTGACTTCATATAATTGCTTTGTTCGTTAAATACCTCTCCAAGTTTTCTGTTAAAATATTCAATTGGAACAGTTGATTTTAGAATAATAAATTGATTATTTGAAAAGAGACATTCATTAGTCCAACTTAAAAGATATGAATTACATTTTTTGGTAATTTCGTCAATATTTAATTTAACACCACCATCTGTTAGATTACTATAATCAAGTTTATATACATTGTCTTTTAAAATATAAATGTCAAAATACCTTGTGGAAAGAGGTTGATCAGGATTTTCGCTTAAATAATATTTTACAACAAAAGTTGTGTCATTTATAAACCAAACGCCCTCAATTTTACTAGCTTTGTGAGAATTTATAAAGGACAGGTCTTTTAAAATTTGCATTGGTCTTTTGTTGTTGTAAATTTCAACAGTATCATCATTTAATCTTTTCCAGTTGCTTATCTTACGATTTATATTTGATACAACTTCAAAATCGTGATTTAAGACAGAAATACTATAATCGCATGCCTGAGAAAAAACTATACTATTTTCATTTATATCAATCCAGTGATTTGGTGAAAAATGAGAAAACAGTATACAATCAAATTTAGGTTCTATATGTTTAATTGAACGGTTTTCAAATAGATTATATTTTGAAATATAAACTTTCTCACCAATAGAACTATTGTATACTTTATAACAAAATATTATACTATCCTTTATTAAGTAATATTGACTGTAATCTTTGTCTAAATATGTTATGTTTTCGTAAGTTGCTTCAAGTTTGTCGATATTCAAATTAAAGGTCAAATAATATCTACTGTAAAATATTATTATACGTTTATTGGAGACTCTAATATTAATAATATTACTTCTTTCACTAATGGTTATATTATTAGGTACATTTAAGTCTATTTCAGAATATGATTTTTTTGTTTTATTGTAAATACCTATTGGTATACTATTTTTATTTTCGGAGGATAAATTAAAAATAATTACATCATTTTTTACCTCAAAAACTATTTCTCTTGAAGAAATATCTTTCAATAAAATTTTATCTATTTTCAAAATTGTGTCGACACAAAAAAAATCTTTAATATCATTTTGTGCATTTATATTGTTCATAAACAATATAGAAAAAATTAGTGTTTTAAATTTCATAGTTCGTAAAAATTCAATGGACAATGATAACTCAATTGTCCATTGAATGCTTTATAATTTTAAGGTGTTGGAATTTCAATATAATCGAAAGTTAAAACATCAGTTCTTTTGCCTACATTATTAACAGATGATGTCCAATTAACATTGACTAAATAACATTTTGTTGTTTCATTTATTGTAATACAAACGTGTTTATAGTCATTGCCAGTTGGATTTTCATTGTCTATTTTAGCAATAGCTTTTACGGCTAATTCTTCTAATGCATAAAGTACAGATTGGTTATTAATTGTTCCTTCAACAGTTGAACCTTCAGTAGTTTTGAAGACTTTAGAAGGACAAGCATCTGTTCCAGGATCCCAACAATCTATTGTTTGTTCAATGTACATTGGATTACCTCCTGCATCAACAACTATATGATCAAAACCATAAATGTGTCCATAACCATTTGCACCTCCATTCGTTGTTGTTCTAGTTACTACTATTGGTATTGCATAAGCTGTTATATTAGCAAAAATGCAATAAACTAAAGTTAATATTATTATGTTTCTATTTTTCATGTTTTTATAAATTAATTAGTTTACTAATATGTTTGTTATATCAACTGTACCTTTTCCCGTTGCGTCTGTATTCCAACTTATTGTATAAGTATATGTTTCAGGGCAATTATTACCAATTTGAATTGTAAGTGTTTCGCTATGCGAACCAGAATTAGTTCCTGAGTTTAATGCATAAATTAGCAATCCGGCAATTAAATTTTGTTCTGGATCTGTGAATGGATTTGGATCAATTGCAACTTTGTAAACGGCAGCGCAAGTCTCAGGTCCATCACCTTTACAACTGACATTACATTCCGTACATTGGTACTGACCATTACTCCACTCCCAGGTACTTTGATTTCTAACTGTTGCATAAGTACCCCCACTTAAAAATTTAATTAGACCTCCCTCATAACTATAATGAATTACAGGTTTGCTAAATCCTGCTAAACTAAATAGCATTAAAGATATTGTTATTATTTTTTTCATTCTTTTTGCGGCTTTTAATTCAAAACCTGCTGAAAACTTTAGTTTAAGTAAAATTGAATTTGAAACTTAAAAATACAAATGCGCGCCTTTAGTATTAATAATTTCAATGCAATGATAGAAGGAATTTTTATTTATAGTGGTCTATATAAAATGAATAATAATTTCAAAATTTATGATAAAACAAGGGTTTGAAGTTAGCGTCAAAAGATTTATAACATTAAAAATTTTGATACAAAACCATGTTACAATTCAGCCTTGAATAATTAAAAAATGAGTTGTTGCATTGAAAAAAAGTAGTGATTATCTAAATTTATTTAGAAAAGCTATCAAAAACAAATCGAATGAATGAAAAAGAAATTTTGTATTATTATGAAAAATCAATATTCAATAATATAAAAATTAAACCATTGAAATAGTAGAGCGTTTAAATAAAGACTGAAAGAAGTAAATTATAAAATATTTGAAGCAAAAGTAAAACAATTCTTTGTAGGGTATTTTGGTTTTTTTGTATCATTAATGCTTGTCATAATTGGTTTGAATTTTAAAAATTAGAATTTATAAAAGCAATTTTCGAAAGTTTTTTTGTTTATCTAAACCACATATATTTGTGTTATGACAAAACTATTGGAAAAAGCATTTGAGGAATTAAACAAATTGCCCGAAAATGAGCAAGATAATTTTGCACAACTCATCATTGAAGATTTGAAATGGGATAATTCATTTACAACTTCACAAGATGTGTTATTATCAATGGCAAATGAGGCTTTGGAAGAATACAAAACTGGAAAAATTTAACTTTCCCCATGCGCGCAATCATCCAACGAGTAACACAAGTACAAGTTCAAATAG
>JBIILW010000261.1:0-3564 GCA_044338265.1 Bacteroidia bacterium
AGCCTTGTAAAAAATTTACAAGGCTTTTGGTTTAAAGGTGTGATCCCGCTGGGATTCGAACCCAGGACCCCTACATTAAAAGTGTAATGCTCTACCAGCTGAGCTACAGAATCATGCTATCAGTATTCCTTTTTAGCGGGTGCAAATATAGCCATATTTGAATATAAAGCAACTGTTAAGTAAAATATTTTTATATTATTAATTTAACGCTTTTTGACATTAAACTAATTCACTTAGTTCTAACCATTTTAACTCCTTCTCGTCTATGGCATTATTGACTTCTATCAGTTCTTTTCCCATGCTCATCAAATCGTCATTGCTGGCACTTGGTTCACTAAGTTTATTTTCTAATGCTAATTTCTTGGCATGGTGTTGCGCCAATTCTTTTTCTAATTGTTCAAATAAACGTTGCTCATTAAATGTCAATTTTCTTTTTACAGGAGTTTCTATTTCTATTTTAGTTTCTTGCGCTTTGTATTCACCTTTTGGAGTGGTGCTCTTAGCAGCATACAAAGCTGCCTGAATATCTTCCTGCTCATTCAAATATTCTTGGTAGTTTCCGTTAAATGGCCTAATATTTCCATCTCCTTCAAACACAAATAAAGTATCAACAATGGTATCCATAAAATACCTATCGTGGGTTACTACCATGATACATCCACCATATTCTTCCAAAAATTCTTCCAATACATTTAAAGTTTCAATGTCTAAATCGTTGGTGGGTTCATCTAATACCAAAAAGTTTGGCTTACCCATTAAGATGGTCAATAAATATAGTCTACGCTTTTCACCACCACTTAATGAACTAACATAATTGTGTTGTTTTTTTGGTTCAAATAGAAAACGAGTCAATAAAGTTTTGGCTGTAACGTTTTCTCCCTTCGTCATTTCTACGTATTCAGCTATATCGGTAATTACCTCAATTACACGCTTATCCTCCTTCAGCTGCATTCCAGATTGGCTGTAGTAGCCAACTTTTACAGTATCGCCCAAGCTTATTTTACCAGCATCTGGTTTTTCGGTTCCTAAAAGCATGTTTAAAAAGGTAGTTTTTCCAACTCCATTTTTACCAATTACTCCTATTCGTTCTCCAGGTTTAAAAGTGTATGTAAAGTCTTTACATATTTTTAAATCGCCAAAAGATTTCTGCAACTGCTGAACTTCTAAAATTTTAGAACCTAAACGTTCCATTTTCATTTTAATTTCAACTTTTCCGTCATCACGTTTGTATGATGCTTTGTCTTTTATTTCATAATAGGCATCTATCCTACTTTTCGACTTGGTAGTTCTAGCTTTTGGTTGCTTGCGCATCCACTCTAACTCTTTGCGCATGAGTTTGCGCGCAGCATCGGTTTCTTTGTCGTTATATTCTTCACGTTGCGCTTTCTTTTCTAAGAAATAAGCATAATTACCTTTGTGAGTATATAAGTTTCCTTCTGCTAATTCAATGATTTCATTACAAACTTTATCTAAAAAATACCTATCGTGAGTAACTAACAAAAGGGTCATGTTATTCACCGTTAAATAAGTTTCTAACCATTCTATCATTTTAATATCCAAATGATTGGTAGGCTCATCCATGATAATAAAATCAGGCTGTTGCACTAAAACACGTGCAATGGCTAATCTTTTTTTCTGTCCACCACTTAAGCTAGCAATGCTGCTATGCAAATGATGGTGAAGGTCTAATTGCTGTAAAATGGTTTTAATTCTTGATTCAATATCCCAAGCTTGGTGTAGGTCCATGGCTTCCATGGCATACTGAAGTTGGTTTTGGTTATGAACACTTTCGTGGTCTTTTTCTAGTGCTTCTAATACTTCATCGTATTTGGCTACACATTGTAACAACTCATTGTCAGAATTATAAATGGCCGACCAAACATTGTCGGTTCCTTCAAAATGAGGTTCTTGTTCAATATATGCCCAACGAATGTTTTTGTCAATTACTATAGTTCCATCATCACCTTTATCTTGGCCAGTTAAAATGTTTAACAAACTGGTTTTTCCTGATCCATTTTTAGCTATTAATGCTACTCTTTGTCCTTTGGTTACTGTTAAAGTAATATTGCTGAATAAATGTCTTTCGCCATAATATTTCGAAAGATTTTCAGCTCTTAAATAATTCATGGGGCAAATTTAATCCAATTTAGGAATTACTTCTGAAACATTTAATTATTTGATAAAATACATCTTTTAAACTTTGTATTTTTCTTTTAAATCATCCACTATTAATGCCACAGCCGGACAAATGGTAGTATTTAAATAAGTGATTTTAAGTTTTTGTAAAATATTTCTTTGTTGGGTATGCGGAAATTCTCGGCAAGCATTTGGCCTATCGTTGTAAACATTACAATATTTATCATCACCTAAAAACACACAAGGAATCTGTTTAAATACATAATCATTGTCTTCATCTATTTTTAGGTATTGCTCCGCAAAAATACTTGGCTTTGTTTTAAATGTTTTAGCTAACCTATCAATGTCTTTATTTAAAAGTAAAGGACCTGTGGTAACACAACAATTGGCACATTGCAGGCAATCTATTTTTTCAAAAGCTTGTTCATGTAATTCATGAGTAACAATATCTAAATCCTTAGGAGCAAGCTTCTTTACTTTATCTAAAAACTTTTTATTTTCAGTTTTTAACTTTTCCGCTTTAACAATTATTTTTCTGTAATCGCTAATCATTCCCCCTATTGTCTATTTCGTTTGCAATTGATTTAGTACAATATTATTTTTTATTTTTCTGTTTTTATCAAAGATCCAACCCCATTTAGTAAAGTAGTAAATAGCTGATTGTATATGATAAAACAATAGTTTTAGGTTTTTATAAGAACCTTTTTCAAAACTATGAATAATGCTTGCGTTTGGGTAATAAATGGCATCAAATTCATTACTTATTCTTCTACTTAAGTCTGTATCTTCTAAATACATAAAGAAATTTTCGTCAAACATACCCACCTTTTTTAACACTTCGTGGGGCATGAGCAAAAAGCAACCATGAATGTTATTTACATACATGGGTAAGTTTAAATCTTTTGTTTTTAATTCATAATTAGACGCACTTTTTTCAAACAATGGTTTTAAAAATTGGGGAATGAATCGCCTTAATATTAAATCAAATGGAGTAGGTAATAAATTACAAACAATTTGTGTTTGCCCAGTTGGATAAAAAGTTTTAGGAATCAATAAACCAATATTTTTATTGTTTTTTAAAAACTCCAAACATTGTTCTATGCAGTTTTCATTAATGCTTACATCAGGATTAATGACTAAATGGTAGGGTGCCAAATTTTCACCATATTGAATGGCTATGTTATGCGCTTTTCCATAACCTAAATTAGCATGATTAAAAATATAATGCGCGTTATTTTCTTCAAAAAATGTTTTTAAAGTATTGTTTTCTGAATTATCGCTTACAATTAAAATTACTGGAAATGTTATAGTTTTTAAGCTGTTTATTAATGGCAATAACGATTGAATACTGCTATTATAAACAACCAATGAAATGGTGAGTTGATATGGAAAATTATTATTTACCATTATTTTATTTTACAATAAATC
>JBIILW010000025.1:0-12851 GCA_044338265.1 Bacteroidia bacterium
CATAAAACCATCTAGCAAATCTGGTCTACCTACATCACCAACAAATAAAGTATCTCCAGTAAAAACACAATGATCTTTTCCTTTTTCATCTTTTAACAAAAAGCTACTCGATTCCAAAGTATGTCCGGGAGTGTGAAGCACAATTATGTGAATGTTTCCAAGTTTAAATGCTTCATTGTCTTTAGCAACATGCACTGGAAAATTAGTTTCAGTAGTAGGACCATAAATAATGGTTGCACCTGTTTTTTTTGCTAAATCAATATGCCCACTTACAAAATCAGCGTGAAAATGTGTTTCAAAAATATATTTGATTTTAGCTCCATTTGAAGCGGCTTTGTCTATATACATTTGGTAATCGCGAAGTGGATCAATAATGGCCACTTCACCATTGCTTTCAATATAATACGCTGCTTGTGCCAAGCAATTGGTATAAAGTTGTTCTATAATCATGTTATTTGTTGATTTGGAGATTTAAAGATTGTTGAATTGTTATATTGTTTATTGTCCATTGCCTATTGCTTATTGCCAGTTGCTAGAAGCCAGTTGCCAGCAGCCCTTCATTATCCACCTGCTTTTTTTGCTTTGTAACCTAGCTTAATTAAATGCGCTAAAATTTTATCCCTAAATTCGCCTTGAATGAGAATTTCTCCATCTTTTACAGTTCCACCAACTCCACAAAGTTTTTTAAGATTAGAACCTAAAACATTTAAATCATCAGTGGTGCCAACAAATCCGCTAATAGCAGATACAGCTTTACCCGCACGGTTTTTTTTATCTAAAAATATTTTTAAATGCTGCTGATTATTTGGCAATGTTGAAACAGTAATTTGTTCCTCCATTTCAAAGCTAAAGTTATTGTCAGTACTGTAAACAACGCCCGTTATATTTTTATTTTTATTGCTCATTTTTTATGCTTTTACAATTGCTAGAAAAACAATTAATTATTTGTCAAATTTCGTAAGTAATTTTGATTTACAAAACATAAATTCTATCCAACTATAACCTTTAAACTTTGCTTAAATATTTTAAAGTTAATATCACTTTCTAAAACCATGGCTTCACCGTCAATATTTACCACTTCTTTTTCCTTTCTAACAATTGAAATTTGATCTGTTTTAAAGGTTTGTACAAATGGCAAATCGCTCACATCGCCTTTAAATAATTTGTAAGCAATTTGTGGAACTTGCCAAATTTTGAAAGATTTAAAAACCACCACGTCAAACAATCCATCGTTATAAATTGCTTTAGGTGCAGCATATGCATTGTTACCAAATTGAGTACCATTACACACACAAATCATGAATGCCTTTACGGTAGTTTGTTGGCCATTATAATGCAAATGATAAGACTGATTTTTATAAGTAGCAAATTCCATTAAAGTAATTTTTGCATAGGTTTTAAATCCGCGCGAAGTGGCTTTAGTAAAAAGGTTAGCAATATGAGCATCAAAACCAACACCTGCTATATTTATAAAAAATTGGTTATTGGCTTTACAGGTATCTACGGTTTTAATTTTCTGTGAATTGATTAATTGCAATGCTTTTTCTGGATGAGTAGGAATGTTTAATTCACGTGCTAAACCATTGCCACTTCCCATTGGAATTACGCCAAATATTTTATTGGTATTTACTAAATATTGTGCCACATTATTTATAGTTCCATCGCCACCAACTGCTATCACTATGTCGGCTTCCATTGCGCTAGCAGCCGCCAAATGGTGGTTACTTTCTTGACCTTGTGTAAAAAATATTTGAATATCAAAAATATTTTTATCCAATATTTTATGTATCAAATCGGGAATATGAGCTTTACTTTTCCCCCCCGAAATTGGGTTAATGATAAAATGTATTTTTTGTTTAACAATCACAGTAAAATCAGTTTAATTTTCGGCTCTATCTACTAACGATTGAGGCAATTGTTTATCGGCTTTTGCACCTAATTTTCTTAACTCTTCAAAGCGATTGATGATATTTCCTTTGCCATCAACTAGCTTATTCATGGCATCGCTATAATTGGCTTTTGTTTGATCTATTTTTTTTCCAACTTCAATTAAATCTTTAATAAATCCTTCAAATTTATCGTATAAATCGCCAGCTTTTTTTGCAATATCAATGGCATTTGCACTTTGCTTTTCATTGCGCCAAATACTGGCCACCGTTCTTAAAGTAGCCAACAAAGTAGTAGGACTTACAATGACAATATTTTTTTCAAAAGCATCGTTAAATAAACCTGCATCACTCTGAACTGCTAATGCAAAAGCTGGCTCAATTGGAATGAATAACAACACAAAATCTAAACTCTGAATTTGATGAATGTTTTGGTACGACTTTCCACTTAATCCTTTCAAATGCGTACGCAATGAAAGTATATGTTCTTTGGCTGCTTGCAAGCGTTCATCGTCACTTTCGGCCGATGAAAAACGTTCGTATGCATTCAATGAAACTTTGCTATCAATAATTAAGGTTTTATTTTCTGGTAAATTAATAATTACATCGGGTTGCAAACGCTTTCCTTCTTCGTTGGTATAGCTTTCTTGAATTTTATATTCACTGCCTTTTACCAAGCCCGATTTTTCTAAAACACTTTCTAAAATAAACTCGCCCCAATTACCTTGCGTTTTGTTTTCACCTTTTAAAGCTTTGGTTAAATTATTGGCTTCTTTGCTCATTTGTTGGTTCAACTGTTGCAGCATTTCTAACTGATTTTTTAGTGAAGCACGTTCCTTTCCTTCACTGATATAAACATCGTTTACTTTCTTCTCAAAATCCTTTATTTTCTCACCTAAAGGATTCAATAATTCGCCAATATTGTTTTTATTTTGCTCGGTAAATTTTTGGCTTTTATCGTCAAAAATACGGTTCGCTAAATTTTCAAATTCTTTGGTAAAACGTTCGTTTAAAGTAGTAATTTCTGCTTTGTGTTCTGTTAGTCTAATTTGCAAGTTTTCACTGTCACTTTTTTGTGCTGTTAATAGCTTCGATAAATTTAAAATTTCATCTTGCAAAACTTTGTTTTCAGCCTTTAAAGTAACACCTTCATTTCTTAATAAATTATTTTCAGAAAACAAGGATGATTTTGCATTACTTTCAGTTAAAATTTGTTGTTGCAAAGCAGCCAAAGCATCTGTGTTATCAGCTGTTTGAGTTGATTTGTTTTTACTAAATAGCCAACCAGCAAAAAAACCAACTAACAAACCAATTATTAAAAAAACTATGTCCATTTTATTCTATTTTTTGAGTTAATAAATTTGTTTTATTACTTTAAAATTTACTCTTATTTTCAAGTAAAAAATTCATCGTTTTGATGTTAAATTATTTCAAAAATAAACACCAATAAATTAATAAAAAATCCCTTCCTATTTTAAAAACAAAAAGGGATTTTTAAACCTATAAATTTTAGCTATTAATTAGCCATTTCACAAATAAAATGTATGTGCATTAAATGCAAATCATCTTTGGTAAATTCATCACCAAATTCACTCATTGCGGCTTCTACTACATTTTCATTTGTTTCCCTAAAAAAGTCCATTACATAACCAATATTTTCTTCATCGGCCAAGTCGTTTACATATTTTTTCAAGCTTAATTTTGTACCCGATAAAACAATGTTTTCTATTTCAGTTAACAGCTCTTCCATCTTCATATTCTGGCTGCGAGCAATGTCGGCTAAAGCAATTTTTTTATCAATATTGGTAATAATTACTACCTTTTTTGCCGACTTATTTACTACTGATTTTATGACTACATCTTCTGTTCTTTCTATCTCATTATCGATTACATATTTTTCAATAACAGCTAAAAATGGCTTGGCAAATTTTTGAGCTTTTCCTAAATTCACACCCGAAATTTTGCTCATTTCTTCCATTGTTATTGGAAACTTAAAAGCCATTTCTTGAAGCGAAGTTTCTTGGAAAATAATATAAGGAGGCAATTTTTTTGCTTTTGCTTCTTGTTTACATAAATCTTTTAGAATAGCATAAAGCTCTTCGTCATAAATCATTTCAACGTTTCCGCCATCATCATCGTCATCGGTATAACGCTCAAATTTGGTATCTAATGCAATGTCAAAAGTGGTAGGATTTATGATGAATTCTTCACCTTTTTCACTAACACTTAATAAGCCATAAGTTTCAATGTTTTTTGTAACTTGTCCATTTAATAATAGACCACGTAAAACTGATTTCCAAAAATTTTCGTCTTTGTCTTTTCCTTTTCCAAAGTATGCAGCTTTATCTAATCCACCAAGTTGAACTTCGTGGCTTTTTTTGCCAACAATCATATCAACGGTAATTTTTAAAATCTGTTTACTCTTAGTTGAATTAATGGTTTGTAAGGCCAAAACTGCTTCGGTTCTAGCGTCCATTTTTTCTTTTGGATGTTTACAATTATCACACCTGCCATTGCATTTATTGTCATTGTATTCTTCACCAAAATAATTCAACAAAAACTTACGCCTACAAGCAGAAGTTTCAGCAAAAGCTTGCATTTCAAAAATCAATAATTCACCAATTTCTCTTTCTGCAACTGGTTTATCTTTTAAAAATTTTTCTAGTTTTTCGGCATCAGCAGGATTGTAATACATCACGCATTCGCCTTCTAAACCGTCTCTTCCTGCACGCCCTGTTTCTTGGTAATAACCTTCTATACTTTTAGGAATATCGTAATGAATAACAAAACGAACATCTGGCTTATCTATTCCCATACCAAAAGCAATGGTAGCTACTATCACATCTGAATCTTCCATCAAAAATCTATCTTGATGATCAGCACGCATTTTAGCATCTAATCCTGCATGGTAAGGCAAAGCTTTGATTCCATTTGCTTGTAAAATACTCGCAATTTCTTCTACTTTTTTACGACTTAAACAATAAATAATTCCCGATTTATTATTCATTCTTTGTTTAATGTATGAAACTATGTCTTTCATAGCCTCTCCTTTTTTACCTTTAGAACGAACTTCGTAGTATAAATTATCTCTGTTAAATGACGATTTAAAAACCGTGGCATCTAACATTTGTAAATTCTTTTGAATATCTTGTTGAACCTTTGGAGTTGCAGTAGCAGTAAGCGCCATCACAGGAACATCTTTAATTTCCTTAATCATGGCTTTTATTCTTCTGTATTCAGGTCTAAAATCGTGGCCCCATTCAGAAATACAATGTGCCTCATCAACCGCTACAAATGAAATATTGATTGATTTTAAAAAATCAAGGGTTTCATCTTTTTTAAGCGTTTCTGGAGCTATATATAGTAATTTAGTTTTTCCGTCAGTAATGTCTTGTTTTACTGCAGTAATTTCTGTTTTATTCAACGAAGAATTTAAAAAATGTGCAATATTATCACCGCCTAATGATCTAATTGCATCCACTTGATTTTTCATCAAGGCTATTAAAGGAGAAATAATAATGGCAGTTCCACCCTTTATTAAAGCAGGTAATTGGTAGCATAATGACTTTCCGCCACCAGTAGGCATAATTACAAATACATCGTCACCACTTAATAGTGTATGTATAATTTTTTCTTGTTCGTCTTTAAAACCTTCAAAGCCAAAGTGGCTTTTTAAAGCTTCTTTTAAATCTATTGTGTTCATTTGTTTGCTTTCTGTAGTCGCTAGTTTAACTTCACTAGTAGATTTTTTAGATGCAATTTTAGCTTCTTTCATTTTGGGTATTATTTTTTATAAAAAAGTATGCTAATTTACATCCACCTTTTCATTTATAAAAATTTAAATGCAAAAATATTTTATATCATTTATTTCAAAAGAAAAAAGGCGTAATGTACTGTTAACATTGATGTTTAATTTTTTCAAAAAAAATAAAAAAAATAAAATAACCATAAATCAAATAAATATTGGGCTTTTAACAATGGTTTTGTTAATTTAATATTCAGGAAAAGTTCTTAATTTCTAAAAGTTTTATTAAAAAACCCTTTAAAAAAGAATTTTGAAAAAAAATTTGAAAAAAACCTATTAGCAAAATAAAACAATGCAATTTACCTGATATTCAAATTATTGAGTTAATTTAGCTTTTAAAAACTGCAAAATATAATTTTTTATATATTTTCGCCAATTATTAATAAATACAAAGCAGATAAATTTGACTAGGTATTCAAGGTATATAAAATTTTTTAGCATCGCCAGTGATATCATATTACTGAATGTATGTTTTATATTTGCTTTTTATTATAAATATCAAGCATTTAACTATCCATTTTTACCATTATTATTATATGTAAACTTATCATGGATAGTACTAATTGGAATATCAAAACAGTATAATATATCAAGAACTTCCACCTATTTTAAAGTAATTAGATCAACCATTAGTATTTTGGTTGGACACATGTTACTAGTTTTTGCCTATTACGTTTTCCAACAGCCTTATGGCTATTCTAGAGAAGTACTTATTATTCTTTATGCAATATTTTCAGCATTTTTATTGTTTTACCAAACAATGTTTTTCATTGTAGTAAAATGGGCCAGAAGAAATGGATTTAATTATAGAAACATCATTATAATTTCTAGTCCAGAAGGAACTGAAGAAATTACTCAATATTTAAAAACTCACCCTGAATATGGGTATAATATAATTGGCAACTTTGACATGAATGAGTTTGACAATGAGTCATTTCAACTTGTATTAACTAATTACTGCAATACACACGATATTCATGAAATATTCTATTCTTTGTCAAATGTAAAGCAAGATTTGCTTACTAAATTGATGGATTTTACTGAAATTAATTTAATAAAAATACGACTAATTGCCGATTTTAAAGGTTTTGCTTTTAAAGGCTTAGAAGTTGAAAATTACGGAAATATTCCTATTATCAAAGTGCTAACAACTCCACTTGATGATTGGGAAAAACAAGTTTTTAAACGCAGTTTCGACTTTGTGTTTTCATTATTAGTGATTGTTTTTATTTTAAGTTGGTTATTGCCAATTTTGGCACTAATCATAAAATTAGATTCAAAAGGGCCAGTATTCTTTACACAATTAAGAACTGGACGTGACAACAAAACATTCTTGTGCTATAAGTTAAGATCAATGCACTTAAACAAAGATAGTGATACGCTACAAGCAACAAAAAACGATGTTAGAATAACAAAAGTTGGGAAGTTTTTTAGGGAAACTAGCTTAGATGAATTACCTCAATTTTTTAATGTATTAATTGGAAACATGTCGGTGGTTGGACCACGCCCGCACATGCTAAAACATACAGAAGATTTTACTGCAGAAATTAACAGTTTTATGCTTAGGCATCACATTAAACCAGGCATCACTGGCTTGGCACAACTTAAAGGTTACAGAGGCGAAATCAGTGACTTTAACTTACTTCGTAACCGTGTAAAATACGATTTAGATTATATAAAAAATTGGTCATTCTGGCTCGATATTCAAATTATAATCAGAACCATAGGTACTTTATTTCAAAACAATCAACTTTAAAATTTCAGGTATAAACACATTCCATATTTGAAAATAAAATACGTTTAATCACTAAATATTTACCAAAATGGAAACTGAAAATTTTACCAAAAAAACTAAAAGAATTTTTTTTAAAATCACTAAAAGAATTCTAATTACTCTTTCATTACTTCTTGTACTAATATTTGCGTTTTTTTATTGGGGTGAATATGAAAATGGTTTAATGGCAGGTAAAGTTTTACGAATTAGCGAAAAGGGAATCCTTTTTAAAACTCACGAAGGAAAACTAAATTTAGAAACTTTTGGTGCTTTAAAAGGCACTAGTCCAATTGCTGAGTCGTTTGATTTTTCAGTTGAAAACAACCAAGAAGAAGTAATAAAACAACTGCAAGAAGTTTCATTGAGTGGTGAACGAGTAAACCTATATTTTACAAAGCGTTACATGGTATTTCCTTGGCATGGCGAATCAAAATATTTTGTGGTAAGAGTTGAAAGAGCAAAAAAATAATTTAAATTATTACCGAAATTTGTCAGTTTGAATGACAAATTTCGGGGATTTTATTTTTGTTTTTTGCTTAATTTTAACAGATTAATTTCAATTCTATTAAACTATCTTTTATACAAATAATCGATTATTGCATTTTTTACCAAATTAAAATATTTAGAACTTTTTCAATTATTAATAAAAGATTATTTCATACTTCATTATTCATAATTAAAAATTATGTCAATGGTGATTATAAGGCAGGAAGATGCTTGCAGCATGACATTTGTGTATGGTTTTGGTTATTGGTCATTTCTCAATTTATAATTCATACTTTCCCGATGTGTCGGGACTTCATACTTTATAATTCATACTTCATCATTTATCATTCAAAATTTATCATTCAAAATTTATCATTCAAAATCCAACATCCATAATCCAAAATTTAACTATTTTACTATCTTGCCGCCATGTCTGAAAAAAAACTTTTTTTACTCGATGGAATGGCTTTGGTTTATCGTGCTTATTTTGCCTTTAGCAATAACCCTCGAATAACCAGTTATGGTTTTAATACATCCGCAATTTTTGGTTATGCCAACACCCTCTTAGATGTTTTAAAGAAAGAAAAACCCACACATATTGGCGTTTCATTCGATACTTCTGAGCCAACAGCAAGGCACATAGAATACGAAAAATATAAAGCACAAAGAGAGGAAATGCCAGAAGGAATTTCAAGTGCTTTGCCCTTCATCATGCAGCTTACCGAAGCTTTAAATATTCCCTTGTTAATTAGGCCAGGTTTTGAAGCTGATGACGTTATTGGAACTTTAGCAAAGAAAGCGGAGCAAGCTGGATTTAAAGTTTACATGATGACTCCAGATAAAGATTTTGGTCAGTTAGTAAGCGAGAATATTTTTATTTATAAACCAGCCCGAATGGGCAATGGCATAGAAATAATGGGCATTCCAGAGGTTTTAACCAGATGGGAAATTACCGATGTAAAACAAGTAATAGACATTCTTGGCATGTGGGGCGATTCGGTAGATAATATTCCCGGAATACCAGGAATAGGTGAAAAAACTGCTAAAATTTTGGTTCAAAAATATGGTAGCATGGAAGGTTTATATGAACATACCCATGAACTTAAAGGCAAGCAAAAAGAGAACGTAGAAAACTTTAAAGAACAAGCATTTTTGTCGAAAAGATTAGCCACCATTGACTTAAATGTTCCAATAGATTTTGACGAAAATGCGCTTATTTTAGATCCACCAAACAGAGATGCTTGCGAAGAATTGTTTTTAAAACTTGAGTTTAAAACAATGGCCGCTCGAGTGTTTGGAACTCAAATTACGGTGGGTGGAACTACATTTTCGGGTGCCAATCAAAAAAGTGATGAAGGCAAACAAACTCCTGCCATTGCTTCCTTCGATTTGTTTAACCCCGCTCCTACTCCATCGGAAACTAACTTAGAATTAGACTTTGCCATAACTGATAATGATGTGGCAAAAAACAATATTGAAAACACGGAACATAACTACATTTTAGTTGATACTTTAGAAAAACAAGAAGCATTATTGCAAACACTTTTGCAACAAAAAGAAGTGTGTTTTGATACCGAAACAACCTCGTTAGAAACCTTAGATGCAGAGATTGTTGGCCTATCGTTTTCATACCAAGCCAAGGAAGCTTTTTATATTCCGTTTTCAGCAAATTACGAAGAAGCAAAAGCATTATTGAATTTATTTAAACCACTTTTTGAAAGTGAAACCATTTGTAAAATTGGCCAGAATATCAAATACGATTTAGGCATTTTAAAACAATATGATTTAACCCTTCAAGGACCATTGTTTGATACCATGTTGGCGCATTATTTAATAGAGCCCGACATGCGTCACGGAATGGATTATTTGAGCAATGTTTACCTCAATTATGAGCCAGTTTCTATTAGCACATTAATTGGTAAAAAAGGAAAAACTCAATTGAATATGCGTAATGTGGAGATTGAAAAAATAAAAGAATACGCTGCCGAAGACGCTGATATTACCTATCAATTAGCACAAATTTTAAAACCGGAAATTACTGAAAGAAGCGCTCAATCTTTATTAGATGAAATAGAAATTCCTTTAATAAATGTGCTCTCCGACATGGAACGTGAAGGAGTAAAAATTAACAAGGAGTTTTTAAATATTTATAGCAAAGAATTAGAAACTGATATTGCTTCATTCGAAAAACAAATTATTGAATTGGCTGGAAAGCCTTTTAATATTGCTTCGCCAAAGCAATTAGGGGAAATACTTTTTGACCATTTGAAGTTAGATCCTAAAGCTAAAAAAACCAAAACTGGTCAGTACCAAACTGGCGAAGATGTATTGCTAAAATTAAGCGAACACCAAATTATTCAGTGTATATTAGACGTTAGGAAATTAACTAAATTAAAATCAACTTATGTTGATTCATTACCCGCATTGATTAACCCAAAAACTGGCAGAGTTCATACTTCGTTTAACCAAGCAGTAGCTGCTACTGGCAGGCTTTCCAGCACAAACCCTAATGTGCAAAATATTCCAATTAGAACCGATAAGGGCAAGGAAATTCGAAAAGCATTTATTCCAAGAAATGAAGATTATTTGTTGTTAAGTGCCGATTATTCGCAAATAGAATTACGCATTATTGCAGCCATGGCGCATGAGGAAGCCATGATTGAAGCATTTAAAAACAACTTAGATATTCACGCAGCTACCGCTGCAAAAGTATATGGAATTCCGTTAGAAGAAGTTACCAGCGAACAACGCAGGAATGCAAAGGCGGTAAACTTTGGAATTATTTACGGGCAATCTGCTTTTGGATTAGCAGAAAACTTAGGCATTCCGCGAAAAGAGGCAGCACAAATAATTGATGAATATTGGAAGCAATATCCGCGCATTAAAGCATACATGAGCGAAACCATCAACACGGCAAAAGAATATGGTTATGTAGAAACTTTAAAAGGCCGCAGGAGATATTTGCGTGATATCAATTCAGCTAATTTTACGGTAAGAGGTTTTGCGGAACGCAATGCCATTAACGCCCCTATTCAGGGAGGTGCAGCCGATATGATAAAGATAGCCATGATTCAAATTCATGCTAAAATGTTATTGCCCGAAAACGGTGTTTTAAAATCAAGAATGATACTTCAAGTACATGATGAATTGTTGTTTGATGTTCACAAAGAGGAAGTGGAAGCATTGAAAAAATTAGTGGTAACTGAAATGGAAAATGCCATGCAATTAATAGTTCCCATTAAAGCCGAAGTGGGCGTTGGCGAAAATTGGTTGGAAGCGCATTAGTGGTTAGTTGATAGTTGTCAGTTGTTGGTTGATAGCTGTTGCATGAATATTCGTCCTCGGTTGGTGTCCTCACCAACCGAATAGAAGTAGATGGTTAGGATACCAACCACGCACAAATTCGTAACTACTATTTATAAAATCCTTAACTTTTTCCGGGATAACTAAAGAATACAAATGTTCCCAAAACAACAAATAAACATAAAATAGTAGATACAATTATAATTGGTGTTCTAATTGGATTATGCGGCTTTTTGTTAGTATTTGTTATAGTTTTTTTTACTCCATGTTCAATCATTAATGAATCTGTAGCATTTTGAGCTATAATAGTAGGAATACCACTTGTAAATAAAAGTGCTAGGCAAAGTATCAATCTTATCTTAATCATGCTTGTAAATTTCATTTTGTATAATTTTAAAGTTATAAATTTTGTAATTAGTCTTTTGTTCTCGGTTGGTGTCCTCACCAACCGAATAGGAGTGAATTCTTCCTTTAAATGATTATTCAACTGCAATGGCGTAACTTCAAACAAATTATAAATTAATATTACTTCAATAAAGAGCCCCAAATAATTCTATAAATAATGAATTTATTGTCTTTTATTTTAAATGCAACCACCCATTTTGAAATTGTAATACATGAATAACCAAGCACCCTTAACAAATTGTGATTGCATTTTGCATAAGTAGCATTATCAATTGCAAATTGCTTAATTGCTTGTTCAAATTTTATGGCAAATTTATTTCCACTTCCATTGGTATTTTTACTTTCAACAAAATCGGCTATTACATCAATTGCTTGTTTTGCTTTTTTAGTAAAAAATACTTCCATTAATGTTTGTATTTTTTAAAAACTTCGTCAGCGGCTATCAATATTTCATCCTCTTTATCTTCCGTAAAAAATGAAATTAGTTCATCTTCCATTGGCTCATTTACTAAACCTAGCGCTGCATTTTTAACGCTTATTGTTCTTGAATTATTTACATAGGGAAGCTTGCTAAGAATTTCATCCAATTGTTGCGCATGTTCTTCAGTATCTATTTCAATGGTTCTAATAATCATATAACAAAAATAGTTTTTTTTTGAAATTGTTAAAATAAAAATATCCGTACTCGGTTAATATCCTCACCAATCGAATAGGAGCTGTTGGTAAGGATACCAACCACGGACACCATAGCTTCGACAAGCTCAACGACCGATAAGCAAATGCATCAAAATTCGTTATTTCTGTTTCGATAATTATCTCATTGGTGTTAATTTATAGCTTTTTCTTGTAAAAAGTTATAAAAATTAGAGTTCCGGAGGAACGAAATATTTATAGCAACGGGTTTTAACCCGTTGAAAAAATGAACCCAAATTTTTTACAAAACCCCCTAAATATTTGCGCTAAGCCTCTGGCTTAGCGCAAATATTTAGGGGGTTTTGTTGTGTTTATACATACCTTTTAACCCCGAATTTCATTCGGGGCTATTAATATTAAACTCCGATGGAGTTTTCCTTAGTTTTTGTCCTCGGTTGGTGTCCCCATTAACTGAATTGGAGTAGTTGGTAAGGATACCAACCACGGACACCATAGTTTCGACAAGCTCAACGACCGATAAACAAACCTATCAACTTAC
>JBIILW010000262.1:0-3523 GCA_044338265.1 Bacteroidia bacterium
CAAAGAAAAGGGCTGTCATTAAACCGTGAGAAACCATTTGCATGACTGCACCTATCAAAGCGGTTTTGGTTAACATGCCAATTCCTAATAATATAAATCCGCAATGACTTACCGATGAATAGGCATTGATGTACTTCAAATCTTTTTGCATTAAAGTGGCAAAAGCACCATAAATAATGGCAATGGTTGCTAATAAAACTATGATCCAAGAATAGTGTTGCGCAGCTTCAGGCATTAAATAAGTAGCTACTCTTAAACATCCGTAACCGCCTAATTTCATTGATATTCCCGCTAAAAACATAGAAGCCGCAGTGGGTGCAGATGAATGTCCGTCAGGAACCCAAGTATGAAATGGAAACAATGCAGTAAATACACCAAACCCTACAAATAAGAATGGGAAAATAAATAATTGGGTTTCGAAAGGAATTTGCATGTGTGCAATTTTTAATAAATCCCAAGTATGAACGCCACCACCTATATCGGTATTGAAATAAGTAGCCAATAAACCAATTAACACTAAAGCAGAACCGCCCATTAACATCAAAGCTAATTTCATGGCACTGTATTCTTTTTTGCCACTGCCCCATATGGCAATTAATAAAAACTTTGGAATTACTGCTAATTCAAGGAAGAAGAACATGGTAAATAAATCCAAGGAAATGAAAAAACCATAAGCCCCAACACTTAATAATAAAAGTAAAAAGAAAAACTCTTTAGTTAATGTTTCTATTTTCCAAGAAATTAAAATACCACAAGTAACCACAAATGCTGTTAGCATAATCATGATTACAGAAATGCCATCAACGCCCACATAATATTCAATATTCATGGCACTGTACCAACTGTATCGTGCTTCAAAAAGCATTTGAGCAGTATTGCCCGCAGCACGTTCGCCATAGTATGAATACATGAGCAAAGAAGCAATGCATAATTGAATCAATGAACCAATTAAAGCGGTCCATTTTATCTGCGTTACGTTACGGCAAAACAATATTGCCAACGTAGTGAGCAGCGGAAAAATTACTAATATTGATAAATTCGTCATTCCTTAATTTTTTAGTTCCATAAATAAATAAACAACAACATAAACCCTAGCACTCCAACAAAAAAGTAACTTGCATATTGTTGCAATTTTCCTGACTGTAAACCTTTCATATTATCTGAAATTTGTGCTGTTGTATCAGCAAACAAATTCATTAAACCATCTACAATATTTTTGTCAATCCAAGCTGCGGGTTTTCCTATTAAATTGAAAATAACTTTTTGGGTAATGAATAAATACAATTCATCCATATAGAATTTTTTGTGCGCTGCTGTATATAATCCACCTAAACTAGTGGCAATACTTTGAGGTTTACTATTTTCAGATTTGTATAAACTACTTGCCAATAAAATTCCTCCAACTGCTAATAAAACTGGAGTTAAAGAAAACAAATAATCAATATGAGTTGCTAATGCTAAACCATCGGAAGTAACCAACGATGCAATTGGGAAAAAACCTGCAAAAACAGCAAACACAGCCAAAATTACCAATGGAACTTTCATGGTTAAAGTACCTTCTCCATGTCCGTTTTCATGCACATGACTTTCTTTGCTCCAGAAAATAGAGAAGTATAACCTGAACATATAAAATGCTGTTAAACCTGAAGTAAATAATGCTACAAAAAATACCATTTTATTGGAATGGAATGCTGCTAATAAAATTTCTTCTTTACTAAAAAATCCTGCGAAAGGAGGAATTCCCGCAATGGCTAAACAAGCAATTAAAAAAGTAATATGAGTAATTGGCATTAGTTTTCTCAATCCGCCCATGTCTTTCATTTCATTGCTGTGCACCAAATGAATGACTGCACCGGCACCTAAAAATAACAATGATTTAAAGAATGCATGTGTGAACAAATGAAACATAGAAGCCATGTACCCTAAACCACCTTCGCCACCATGTTTGGCAATGCCTAACGAGAACATCATATAACCAATTTGCGACATGGTTGAATAAGCCAAAACTCTTTTTATATCGGTTTGTGTGCAAGCAATAATGGCGGCAAACAATGCGGAAAATGCACCCACATAAGTTACCACTGTTAAAGCAGCTGCATCAAATGCGAAAATTGGGAATAAACGCGCTACCAAAAATACACCTGCAACCACCATAGTAGCGGCATGAATTAAGGCAGAAACAGGCGTTGGACCTTCCATGGCATCGGGTAACCAAATATGAAATGGAAACATGGCCGATTTACCAGCACCGCCTAAAAATACTAAAACCAATCCCCAGGTTAAAGCGCTAATTCCAATAAACGAAGCACCGGCAGCATTTACAAAATAAGGAGAAGTTGCATCGGTTAAGCGAGCTATCAATGTTCCAAAATCTAAAGTTTCGGCACTATAAGCTAAAATCAAAATACCAATTAAAAAACCTAAATCGGCAAAACGGGTAACAATGAATGCTTTTTTAGACGCAGCCACAGCTGATGGTTTGTCGAAATAATAACCAATGAGTAAGAAAGACGAAACGCCTACCAATTCCCAAAACATATAAATTTGGAAAATATTTGACGATAAAACCAATCCAAGCATAGAGAAAGTAAACAAGGAAAGAAATGCATAATAAGTAGCAAAACGTTCTTCGCCTTTCATGTATCCCAAACTAAAAATATGAACCATGAGTGAAACAAAAGTTACCACCACTATCATCATCATAGCAATAGGATCAAGCATGATTCCCATGTCGATAGAAACAGAAGGCGTAAACTGAAGCCAAGTATATTTTAAAGCAATAATGGGTTGGTAAATTCCGTTTATTTTACCCGAAATAAAGAAATATTGGTAAGCAGTTACCAATGAAATAATGGTAGAAATGAGCAAGGAAATGGTTCCTATAATTCCAGCAAATGCGCTTAAATATTTTCTGCCAAATAAACCTAAAACAACAAAAGTTGCTAAAGGCAAAAGTGGAATTAATGCGATAGAATAGTTCGACATATCTTTAGTTAAAACTTCATCAAATCAGCATCGTTCACATCAATTGATTTGCTGCTACGATACAAGTGAATAATTATGGCAATGGCCACTGCAGCTTCAGCAGCAGCAATGGTGATAATAAAAATGGTAAAAAAAGTTCCATCTAATTTACCCGCATGTAAAAATTTGTTGAATGCAACAAAATTGATATTTACACTGTTCAAAATAAGTTCTATGGACATTAGCATAGTAACCATGTTTCTGCGAGTTAGGAAACCGTAAACGCCTATAAAAAATAAAATGGCGCTTAAAAATAAAATATGTGTTAAACCAATTTCGTTCATGCTTCTGTTTTTGGTTTTAAGGCAATTACAATTGATCCAATTAATGCGGCAAGTAATAACATACTCACTACTTCAAAAGGTAAAATAAATCCGTGTTCGGTGGTACTTAACATTTGTCGTCCAATGTTTTTAACTGTTGGTTCAATGGAAGTGTTTGTAGTGGAAACAAATGAATAATTATTGATTAATGAAATAACTATGGCACAAGTAAAAAT
>JBIILW010000026.1:0-12808 GCA_044338265.1 Bacteroidia bacterium
CCAGCCCGTGTACATGTAAGAAAAAATTTCAATGCTCGAAGTTTAGTAATGGCAGGATATGAATTAGAAGGACAAAGCTACAGAATAGGAGGAGTTACATTGCTGCCGGTAGATAAAGAGCTTGAACTAAGACGAGGAGAATTAAGATTAAGATTAGAATACCAACGCCAAATAATGGGTTTTATTTGGGGAACTATTCAAGCGGGCTATCGTTTTAATTATTCTTATAATGCTGACTATACTGAAAAAAATGGGGCTGATTTTTTTAGAGGATTTGTAGGTACACAAGAATATGCCATGATCAATAAATTAGGTGGCGCACCCTATTTTAATATTGGAATTCATTTAGTAAGTCCATAATTAAAAGCGATAAATAAAATTGGTTTTTTATAGCTTCTAGCAGCTGGCAACTAGCTTCTGGCAACTAGCTTCTAGCAGCTGGCCTCTAGCTGATATTATTTTCGAATTTATAATTTAGGTTTTCGAATTATAAAATACATACTTGATTCAAGGGTGGTTATAAGGAAAGAAGACTGTGTCAGTTTACCAACTGATGCTTACAGCATGAAGATTGGTGATGTTTTTTTTAGCCTTTGGCTTCTAGCAACTAGCTTCTGGCTGTTACTTGTGGTTGGTCAAAAGACACAACCACAGGCAAGCTGCTGACTTTTGTATTACGAATTTAGTTTTTTTCATACTTTAAACTTCATCATTCATACTTCGCTCACGCCTTGCGTGATTGTCACTTCGCACTCCGCAATCCCTTCATTACTTCCCAGTACTTCCATAACCTCCAGCGCCTCTGTTGGTTTCGCTGAGTTCGGTGGTTATTTCCCAAATGGCAGTTTCGTGTTTAGCTATTACCATTTGCGCTATTCTTTCCCCTGATTTTATTTCAAAATCTTCGGTTCCAAAGTTAATAAGCAACACTTTTACTTCGCCACGGTAATCGGCATCAATGGTTCCTGGGCTGTTTAAAACCGTAATGCCATGTTTAAATGCTAAGCCACTTCTGGGTCTAACTTGCGCTTCAAATCCAACTGGAATTTCCATGAATAATCCTGTAGGAATAATGGCTCTGGTGTTGGCTTTTAAAACAATAGATTCTGGTAAAAATGCACGTAAATCCATGCCTGCTGCATGTGTAGTTTCATAAGCAGGTAAATCGTTGTTAGAGGTATTTATAATTTTTATGTTCATATATTAAGTGTTTGAATAATTAAATATTGTGAATGGTTTTAAATCGTTTTTCAACAATGAATGCCAAAGCAAAAAACGAAAGTAATAAAATAGCGTTGATACTATAAATAATTTCAGGCTCAGGGAACAAATTATTGGTCATTTTACCAATATAAAAAAGCACCAATGCAAATACAGTATAACCCGCAAATTTCTTTACATGGTAATCAATTGGGTAATATTTTTTTCCTAATAAATAACAAACTACCATCATGCTAAAATAGCAAATAAAAGTAGTCCAAGCCGAGCCATTGTAACCATAAATAGGAATCCAAATAAAGTTCAATACCAAAGTAATTACTGCGCCCATCATGGCAATATTTGCACCTATTTTATTGTTATCGGAAAGCTTGTACCAAATAGATAAATTATAATAAACACCCAAAAACATATTGGCCAATAAAAGAATTGGAACCACATGTAATCCTTCATGGAATTTTACATCAATGTATTGTTTAAAAACATCAATAAAAAGGGTTACAACCAAGAATAAAGCCAAGCAAATAATTACAAAATAATCCATCACAGTGGCGTAAAGTGTGCGTTTGTCGGTAGTTTTAGAATGACTAAAAAAGAAAGGTTCCGCAGCAAATTTAAATGCTTGAATAAACAAAGTCATTAAGATGGAAAGTTTGTAGTTAGCGGCATATATTCCATTCATTTCATTGGCCAAACTGGCATCGGGATACAAATATTTTATAAGCACTCGGTCCAATGTTTCATTGATCATTCCGGCAAAGCCCACTATAATTAATGGCGCTCCATAACGCAGCATTTGTTTCCAAACAGCGGCATCAAAACCCAAGCTTATTTTTTTAAGTTCTACAATCAATAAAGGAATGGTAATAATGCACGCAATTAAATGACTAATGAACACATATTTTATGCCTACTTGTCCATCAAAAAGCGGAATCAAAATGCCTTTGTTTTGCATATATGGACCTAATAACAAGAAGTATAAATTGAACAAAATACTGGTAAAAATATTGATGTTTTTAATCACCGCAAATTTAAGCGCTTTATTTTGTTGCCTTAAATAGGCAAAAGGCAACATCGTAATGGCATCTAAGCCAATAATTAAAGCAAAATATACAATGTATTCAGGATTATTTGGGTAACGAATTAACGCGGCAATAGGTTCGGCAAAGAACATGAAGCCCAACATAAAAATAATGGAACTTACAATTACAGAAGTTAAGGCAGTAGAAAATATTTTCGGATGGTCTTTATTGGTATTCGAAAACCTGAAAAAAGCTGTTTCCATTCCATATAAAAGTATTACATTAAAAAAAGCCACGTAACCATACATTTCCGATTGTGTTCCAAAATCGGCTTTTGAAAACAAGGCGGTATGTAAGGGCACCAACATAAAATTAATGGTGCGGCCTATAATGGTGCTTAAACCATAAACAGCGGTTTGCGATGCTAGTTTTTTTAATGAACTCATGCGTTATTCTTGCTCTTTTGGTTTAGTGGAGTTGGCTATACTTTGTTGAATATATGCTACGGTAAAGTCGTAAACTAATTTGTAGGCTTCGTTGTATTTACTTAAACTTATGGCATTGGCTTTATCGTCTATATCGTGGTAAAAATGATAATCGCCCATCAGGTAAAAAAAGAAAGATTTTACACCGGCTTCTGTAAAGTAATAATGGTCGCTGTTTTGAGCTTTACCACGTGAGTTGATGTTTGGCAAATAATTACCTTGATCGTTGATGTATTTTAGTAATTTAAACTCAGTTGGAAATTCAGTAGCATTCACAGCTGTCATGCCTTTATCGCCAGTGGCCATCAAATCTAAATTTAACAACATGGCCATTTTATTCAAAGGAACTGAAGCATTTTGAGTATAATAATAGGAACCTAATAAGCCCGCTTCTTCGCCTGCAAAAGCAATAAAAAGAACTGAATAATCTAAAGGATTTTTGGCAATGGTATTCATTAAGTCTAGCATCATGGCTATACCGCTTGCATTGTCGTTAGCCCCCGGGAATATGGCTTGGCCAAACATTCCTAAATGGTCGTAATGGGCGGTAATTACAATAAATGAATCGGGATATAATTTACCATTTACACTTGCAATTACATTTTGCGTTTGATGGTCGATGGAAGCTGATTCAATATCAATTTCCATTTCAATCATGGTATGTTTGATGGCATTTTTTTGAATATAAATAATTGGAAAAGCCGCTCTTTCGGTAGCTACTGACCAAGTAAATTTATCTTGTTTGTCTATAATTATACCTTTAGCGCCTATGGTATTTTTCAAAACACTTTCAGCCCTTTCAGCCTGAATCATTTTTTTGTTTTGAATACCCGAAATTACAATAAAACTTCTTCGCAACGGTTTTTTTAAAAAACTTTGAAAAGCAAAATTATTGTCAATAGTAGCAGAGTCAATGTATATAATTTCGAATTTTCCTTTAATGCTTGGGCAACCCGCATTTACTATAAAATCGCGTCCGGGTTCAAGTCCAACAGCATCAATGTTTAAAAAAGTTTCACCTGAAAAAGTGTTTACAGGAAAGCCAAATGTTTGAAAATAATCAATGGTAGGCGAACCTAAGCGGTTTTTCCTAAAACTATCAGCTATAAAACTAGCTGCTTTTTTATCGCCATCTTTTACATAACCTCTGCCCGCATATTCGTGTGAACATAATTTTTCAATCACCTGTTTGGCGTATTCCTTGTTTTGTGCTTTTGTTGTTATAGGCAATAGGCAATAGGCAATAAGCAATGGGCTCCAGATGTATTGGGAAGCAATGGGCAATAGGCAATAAGCAAAAGATGAATTGCCTTTCGGCTTTAGACATCGGAGAAAAAAAGAAAATTTTAGGCAAAAAAAATCCTTTGAAATAGTTTTTATACGCTTTCTAAGGATTTTCATTTTATAAATAAAATTTGTTTAAATGGCTACTACAGTGTATTCGTAGCTTTCCATAATTAGGTTAGCCAATAACTTGGTACAAGCAGTTTCTACTATTGCTTTGGCTTCAGTTTCGTTAGCAGCTTCTAACTCTAAAGTTATGTGTTTGCCAATTCTTACATTAGCTATTGTTGGCAAGCCAATATTTGGCATGGAGCCGGTAACTGCTTTTCCTTGAGGATCTAACAATGCTTTGTGAGGCATAATATTGATGTGTGCTGCGTATTTCATTTTGTTGTTTGTAAATTATTATAAATTGAAAAAAGTATGTATAAAACAATGCTGATGTTTATTCCTAAATATCCAAATGCAAATAAACTAATCAAACAGCATAATAAAAAGAGATATCGCAATTGATTAGCATTCCAGGTAAAACTTTTAAACTTTAAGGCAAAAAGAGGAATTTCTGCTATGAGCAAATAAGCACTTACAAAAGGAAAAATAATTAAAAACCATTGGCTCTTAAAAATGCTTCCTAACCCAAAAATATTGGCGTTGATTACAAAAGGTAAAGCAGCTATAAATAATGAATTTGCTGGAGTTGGCAAGCCAATAAATGAATCGGTTTGGCGGGTATCAATATTGAATTTTGCCAATCGAATGGCAGAAAAAACCGGAATTAAAAAAGGAATATATGCCAACACATTTATTTGGTTAAAGTCGATTGGAATATTGGTAATTTTATAAAAAATAAATGCTGGTGCCACTCCAAAACTTACACAGTCGGCCAGTGAATCTAATTGTTTTCCCATTTCGGAGCCCACATGTAATGCACGAGCTACAAAACCATCTAAAAAATCTAATATTGCGGCAGCACCAATAAAATAAGCGGCTAACTCTAAATCATTATTCACCAAACTGGCTATAATTGACAGACAACCAAACAATAAATTGAAGGAAGTAAGCGCATTTGGAATGTGTTTTTTCATGATATTTTGGGTTAATAATTGTTGCAAAGTATTGGTTATTTCATTATTTGACAAAACGCAGATATTATTTAGTTGCTTTTATGTGCATTCATTTTAACTTTGGAATCTAAATTTCAATTGATTAATGGCTAAATTATTTTCTTTTATATTTTTATTATTCTTTACATTTTCTTTGCAAGCGCAAAATCTAGTAAGCTTAAATAAAAATGGAAAAGTTTCCAAGTACATGTGTATGGAACAAGTTTCTTATCAAAACATCAATGGAAAAGTAAATTTGAGTATTAATATTACCGATTACAATATATTATTAGAGTTAAATAATATAGATGAAAAATTATTTGTTTGCGGAAGCAAACTTAATTCTAAAGACTTTAAAATAGTAATTATTGATAATAAAAAGAACATTACATATACCTCCAATTCCAATATTCAAGTTTTATTAAAGTGTAACAAAAGTAAAGATACATTTACTGTTAATTTTAGTGGTTTAGTTAAAAACAGATCATCAAAAATAAATGTTACTTCCGAGTTATATGTTAAACCAACTCCAAGAAAAAATTTAAAAACCAACTAATTTTCAAAATCAAAATAATATGTATAAAAAAATACTGAGTATATCAGCAGCCTTAATATTTATTGGGCAAGTGAATGCCCAACAAAAACCAAATG
The DNA here is from genome assembly GCA_044338265.1 of Bacteroidia bacterium. Taxonomy (GTDB): domain Bacteria; phylum Bacteroidota; class Bacteroidia; order UKL13-3; family UKL13-3; genus JAAFJM01. The sequence goes on from JBIILW010000026.1 coordinate 5,764, forward strand.
TTCCACATAGAAGTTTATTAGAAGCCAAGAATTCAACTGAATTACAAGCTATTTTTGAACAAAATGTGCAGGCTGAATTAACTTATGCAAAAGAAGTTTTGGGCTTAAGTTTAGCTCCTCAGATATTAGCAAACGGAGGCGTTATGCAATTGGTTGGTGTTACTCAAAATGGAATTCCTCAATATATAAAAACTGATAATGCAGGCGCAGCTAAAACCATTGGAACCGATAAAGTAAATCCGGGTGGAAGCTTAGGTTTAAGTTTAAGTGGCAGCGGATTGACCAATAGAATTGGTGTATGGGATGGTGGTGCGGTTCGATTAACCCACCAAGAATTTCAGAGCAGAGCTGTTCAAACGGATGGTGCTACAAATTTAATTGATCATGCAACTCACGTTGCAGGAACAATGGTAGCTGGGGGTGTGCAAGCCAATGCAAAAGGAATGGCGTTTCAAGCGCCTTTAAAATGTTATGATTGGAATAACGATAATTCAGAAATGAGTTCAGCCGCAGCTGCGGGAATGCTTATTTCAAATCATAGCTATGGTTCTATTTGTGGTTGGGATTATGATGATGCAACAACACAATGGAAATGGTATGGAGATGTTTCAGTTAGTTCGGTTGAAGATATTAGTTTTGGTATTTACGACGCGGAATCGCAAAATTGGGATCAAATGGTTTACAGCAATCCTTTTTATCTTCCTTTTAAATCGGCTGGAAATGATAGAGGCGAGGGTCCAAGTGGATCTGCACCAAAAGTATATTTTGATGTAAATTCAGGAACTTGGCTTACTTTTACTGGAACTGTTCCCGCAGCCGATGGTCAATATGATTGTGTTTCTACTTATGGAAATGCTAAAAATATTATTACCATTGGTGCGGTTAATAAAATTACAAATGGTTGGACAAGCGCCAGCTCAGTTGTGATGAGTAGTTTCAGTGGTTGGGGTCCTACTGACGATGGGCGAATTAAACCAGATATTTGTGCAGCGGGAGTAAATTTAAATTCAAGTTATTCCGCTTCAAATACTACTTATGGAAATAGTAGTGGAACATCCATGTCATCGCCAAGTGCAAGTGGTTCTGCATTGCTTATTCAGCAACATTTTAATAATTTAAATGCCCGTTTTTTACGCGCTTCTACTTTAAAAGGATTAATTATTCATACTGCCGATGAAGCGGGTAGTAACGTGGGTCCAGATTACAGCTTCGGCTGGGGATTAATGAACACCGCAAAAGCCGTTCAAGTTATTTCTGATAGCGGTGCAAATAGCATCATTGAATCGCAAATACCAGTTGCATTAACAGCATTTACTAGAACTGTAGTTGCAAACGGAACGAGCCCATTGCGATTAACTTTATGTTGGACTGATGTTCCTGCTAATCCATCAACAGGTTCAGTTTTAGACGATCCAAATAGCAAATTAGTAAATGATTTAGACATTAGACTTACCCGCGTAAGCGATAACCAAGTTTTTAGTCCTTATGTTTTAAATCCTGCAATTCCATCAGCGGCAGCTACTACCGGCGATAATACAAGAGACAATGTAGAACAAATTCATATTGGAACGCCTGCCGCGGGAATTTATACCATCAGAATTACTAGTAAAAGAGCCTTATCAGCTAATCAATCTTTTTCTTTATTAATAAGTGGTCTTTCCCCAATTCCTGCAGCTAGTTTCACATCATCTACTCAAGCTACATGTTCTGGAAGTCAAGTAGTATTTACCAATACATCATCAGCAAGTACATCGCGTGTTTGGTATTTCCAAGGAGGAACTCCTGCTACATCTACCGCTGTAAATCAAACCGTAACTTATAGCACTCCTGGAATTTATGCTGTAGCTTTAAAAGTAAGTAATGTAGCTGGAACAGATTCAATTTACAGAACTAATTATATAAAAATTGGTGGCGTAACTTTACCATTAAATGAAACGTTTGAAAGTAATTCAAGCACGCTAGGATTATGGAAAACTACCAATAATTATGCAAACGATACTTTAGGCTGGCGCAAATGGAATAACACAGGCGGAACAGCACCTGGAAATACTGTTTTTGGAATCAATAATTACGACAATTCTAATGCAACTAGAAGGTATCAATTGATTTCTCCAATTCTTGATTTTCGTGGAATGCAAAATGCGAGTTTAAATTTTCAACACGCTTATACAAGGTATGCTACTGCCGATAAAGATTCATTAATAGTTAGCATAAGTACCAATTGTGGCTCTACTTGGATTAGACTGTATGGTGCTGCTGAAACTAGGCCAAATTTAGGAACAAGGCTTGCAACTTATACCAGGAATGGCGATCAAGCGCAAACTTCTACCGCTTTCTTTTTACCAACCATAGCAGCTGATTGGTGTAATAATTCAACAAATAGCACCCCGTGCAATACTATTAATTTAACACCATATGTTGGCTTAAATAATTTAATAGTTCGTTTTGAAAGCTATTGTGGAAGTGGAAATAATTTATTTATTGACAATGTTTTAATAGATGGAACACCGTTTAGTCCTAAAGCAGGATTTACAGTTCCAAGTTTGGTTTGTACTAATCAAAATTTTTCAATTACAGATACTTCAAAAAACATTCCTGATACTTGGGAATATACTTTAACTGGTCCTCAAAATTTGACTTTTACCACTAAAAATCCCTTGGTAAATTTAAGCACATCAGGATTTTATAATGTAAAATTAAAAGTAAGCAATATTTCAGGAGCTGATAGCGTTACCATTACCAAATCATTTGAGGTGAAGGATTCTCCAACTTCTCCAATAGTAACATTAAATGGTTCATTATTGCTTTGCGATGCAGACTCCGCTTTACTAACTAGTAGTGGTACTAATCTTAAATGGTACAAAGACAGTGTTGCCATTGCTGGTGCCATTGATACAAATTATTACAATAAATTTGCAGGAAAAATAGCTGTTAGAACAACTGCTACAAACGGTTGTTCCGCACAAAGTAATATTTTAACATTTACTACTGGCACCAAACCACCAGTTCCAACTGTTACAAAATCGTTAACAGGAAATGTTTTCTGCGATGGCGGTACATTTGTTTTAACTTCTAGTGCAACCACTGCAAATCAGTGGCAAAAAAATGGATTAGATTTAGTAGGTGAAACTGGCACTGCACTAAATTACAATGATTCGGGAACATTTACTGTAAAAGTATCAAATGGTGCATGTTTTGCGCTTTCAGTTCCATTAACTTTAACTAAATTAGTAAAACCAATAACTTCAGATATTACAGCTTCTCGTTTTGCTTATAAAAATGATACAGCCACCTATAAAGTTACTGGTTTGCCAACTTCAACATTTACTTGGTCAATAATTGGAGGAAATATTCAAAGTGGTCAAAATACAAACACCATTATTGTAAAATGGAGCACGGGTTCTGTAGGTATAGTTAATGTTACCGAAAAAGGTGCAAATCTTTGCAATGGTTTTTTAAAAACATATCCGGTTGGAATTTGGAACACAAGCATGAACAATATTACCAACGAAAATGAAATTCTTTTGTATCCAAATCCTGCCAATAACTATATTAATATTCAGTATTTAGGAAATAGTTTAACTAATATTCAAGTAGCAATTTTTGATATTTTAGGTAAAAATATTTTAAATCAAAATATGAATGTATCAAATAAAGAAGATCAAAAAATTGATATCACACATTTACCAAAAGGAATTTATGTTGTTAAAATAACTGGTAATAATTTTTCGGCAAGCAAAACCATCACAAAAGAGTAAGTTTTCGTTATCAATTATACAAAAAGAACACGCTTTGGTCGTGTTCTTTTTGTTTTAAATAATTCAACTTTGAATCAAAAGCATAAACTTTTTAATCAATTAAATCCAAGTCAACTAAAGCAGAAACAAGCTTTTTGTAATGTTTTGGTTCGGTATGTTCCTCGCTTAGCTGTGGAATATTGCGCTGAGTTAATTATTTTTTATCAATTACACTTACATATAGAAAAAGAGCGTAAGAGCAAATATGGAGACTACAGTCCGCATAATGGTCAAGGAAACAGAATAAGTATCAATCATAATTTAAGTAAATTTGATTTTTTAATTACATTTATTCATGAGCTTTCCCACCATACCACTTTTGTAAAATTTGGTAGTCGCCACGATCCGCATGGTGAAGAATGGAAAACTGAATTTCAAAGGAACATGGTTCCGTTTTTTGAACATGAAACATTATTTCCTTCCGATTTAAAAGTGGCTATTTCCAAACACATGCGAAATCCAAAATACAGCCATTCGGCAGATGTGAAACTATTACAAGTTTTAAAAAAATATGACGAAAGCAAAATTAACACCATTGTTTTAGCTGATTTGCCAAATGGTTCAATTTTTAAAATGAAAGGCTTTGACGAAGTGTTAAAAAAAATAGAAAAATTGAGAACATATAATTTATGTGAAACATTAAGCGGTAAAAAATATAGGGTTCATGCCATGGTAGAAGTAATATTAGTTGAAAACCAAAGCAACTGATAAAACTATTATAGAATTTTTATTGTTCTACCCTATATAACATTTACTTTTGTAGTGTTTTTAATAACAAAAGACATTTTATTTTATGATAACAGTAAGCGATAAAGCAAAAAAACGGATAGAAGAATTAATCATTGAACAAAATTACACACCATCACATTTTTTAAGAGTAGGTGTAGAAAGTGGTGGTTGTTCAGGACTTTCGTATAAATTAGACTTTGACAATGAAATAAAACCTGGAGACGAAAAATTTGGGGATAAAGGGGTAGAAATAGTTACAGATAAGCGAAGTGTTTTGTATTTATATGGGACCGAACTTGATTTTACAGACGGTTTAAACGGAAAAGGCTTCACTTTTGTTAATCCAAATGCCTCACGTACATGTAGTTGCGGAGAAAGTTTCTCAGTATAAACATTTTTTTTGTGGAGTGTTTGATTTTTAAATCAAAAAAGTATATTTGCAGCCCTTTATTAGATAAAAGTACATCTAATAAATTTTAAAGAGAAAAATTAAATAGAAAGATGGCTAATCATAAATCAGCAATAAAACGTAACAGAAGCAACGCAACAAAGCGTTTACGTAACCGTTACCAAGCAAAATCAACTCGTAGTGCTATTAAAGAATTACGTTTATCTGAAGACAAAACTGCAGCTTCAGAACTTTACAAAAAAGTATCAAGCATGTTAGATAAATTGGCTAAGCGTAGCATTATTCACAAAAATAAAGCTGCTAACCAAAAATCTAAATTAGCTAAAGTAGTTAGTAAAATTGGAACAGCTCCTAAAAAAGTAGCTAAAACATATAAGAAAAAAGCTGCTTAATTAGCCTTTTTCAATTAAATTATTATTTCAAAAGCTTGCTCATTCACCATGGGTAAGCTTTTTTTTGTTTTAAAGTTTTTAAAACTATTTTGCAACTTATTAAAAAAATTAAATGGAAGATAGTTTTGATAAATTTAATGGAATTAAAGCTTGGGCGGAAGATGATAGACCAAGAGAAAAATTTATACTAAAAGGCAAACATTCATTAAGCAGCGCTGAACTCTTAGCCATACTTATTGGAACTGGAACCAGAAAAGAATCTGCGGTAGATTTAGGCAGAAAAATATTACAATTAACCCATGAAAAATTAAACGATTTAGCAAAATTATCAATTACAGATTTAAAAAAAATAAAAGGAATTGGCGAAGCTAAAGCCATAACTATTGCGGCAGCACTGGAATTAGGAAGAAGAAGAAAAGAGGAGGATGCCAAAGAAATACAAATCATTACTTCCTCGCGCGATGCATATAATTATTTTGAACCTTTAGTTTCCGATTTGCCACACGAAGAATTTTGGATTTTATTATTGGCGCGAAATAAAAAGGTAATTGCCAAAAAACAAATTAGCGCTGGTGGAATAGCCGGTACTGTAGTTGATTTAAAAATTATTTTTAAAATTGCACTCGAAAATTTAGCAAGTTATATGGTATTATGTCATAACCATCCTTCGGGAAATTTAATGCCTAGTTCTGCTGATATTCAGATTACTAAAAACATAAAAGCTGCCGGAAAAATATTGGAAATTGAAGTTGTAGATCACATTATAATTGGCGGTAATAAGTATTATAGTTTTGCCGATAACGACATTTTTTAAACTTTTATCGCATTCTTGCATCGTAAGCACTATTCTATTTTTAAAACCAAAATTTAATTGAAAACTGAACTAAGCGACAATGAAATAATTTTAAAATTTGCAATTGAGAAAACTCGAACTGCTGCTTTTGAATTAATTCTAGAAAAATACCAGAAGAAAACTTATTGGCATATTCGCAGAATAGTGATTAACCATGATGATGCAGACGATGTTTTGCAAAATACTTTTATAAAGGTTTGGGAAAATTTAAGCAAATTCAGAGAAGATAGTAAACTTTATACTTGGATTTATAGAATTGCAACCAATGAAGCTTTGCAATTTATTCAAAAGAAAAAGCAAAATTATAATATCACATTAGACGATGTTTCATACGAATTAAGCAGTCATTTAACTGCTGAAAATTATTTTGATGGAAATAATATAGCCCTGAAATTACAACAAGCAATTTTAACTTTACCAAACAAACAGCGCATAGTTTTTAACATGAAATACTATGAAAACATGAAATATGAAGATATGAAAGATGTATTGGACACAAGTGTTGGTGCACTTAAAGCATCTTATTTTCATGCTGTAAAAAAAATAGAAGAGTATATGAAAAATGAAATCAATCAATAAAAAGGTTTGATTAAATTAAACCATCATAGGTTTTTGTTATCAATGTAAAACACAAAATGAAAGACGAGTTAGAAAATATAGATGATGGTTTTTTAAAAAACATAGGAAACAAAGGCGGTTTTGGCGTTCCTGAAAAGTATTTTGATCAATCGAAAGCAAGTATTTTAAGTAAAACAAATACAGATTATGATTTTGCTTTAAGTAATAGTGAAGGTGGTTTTATTGTTCCAACTGATTATTTTAAAACGAGTAAAAAACAAATTTTAATAGAAATAAATAATAAAGC
>JBIILW010000263.1:0-3515 GCA_044338265.1 Bacteroidia bacterium
ATGTATGAATTTGGCTTAAGAATAGCTCCGCAAGTGAGTTGGAGTAAGCCCGACAGTAAAAGCATTACCGACGGTGGAATTAGCTTAGATTGGAATTATGGATTTCATGTGGCAAAAAAATTCACTTCACGTTATGCCATTGCATTTGAGGTAAACGTAATTAACATGACTTCAAAAATTAAAATAATTGATTCTATCAATGTTTATTCTCCCACTAAATTGCCAATTGAAACACCTACTACCGATATGTCATTGAACTATCATTTGCGTTATTTGCAAATTCCAATTTTGTTTAAAATGACTACAGATCCATTTAAAGATAAGTGGAAAGCTTATGGCGAATTTGGATTGGGTTTCAGTTTTTTAATTCGTAGCAAAGTAGATGTTACTTCTTCTGTTTTAAAATTAAATGATGTAGATGTTGATAATCCTGATAATGGAGATATTTTTTATATTAACAGTGATAAGTTTGATAAAAATTATAGCACACAAATTAATTTTTTACGTCCTTCATTTATTGTTGGTGGAGGCTTAGTTTATGACCTTGTTGGTAATACAAAAGCATATATTGGTTTAAGATATGACAATGGTTTGGCCGATTATATGGATGCAGATAAATGGACGGCAAATAATAGTTTTACAGCCTTAAATATTGGCATTATTTTTTAAGGATTTATATTAAAAAAAAATCCTTTCATCATATAATTATTGATATAAAATTTGAAAATAACATTAGCACAACTGAATTATCATACTGGTAATTTTGAGTTAAATACACAAAAAATTATTGAAGCCATTAACAATGCTAAATCCGAACAAGCTGATTTAATCGTTTTCTCTGAATTATCGGTTTGTGGTTATCCTCCTCGCGATTTTTTAGAGTTTCATGATTTTATAAATTTATGCTTGCAAAATGTAAACATTATTGCGGAGCAATGTGTGGGAATAGCTGCCATTATTGGTTCTCCAACTGTTAATCCAAAAACAGAAGGCAAAGATTTATATAATTCAGCTTACTTTTTAGCAGATGGAAAAGTGCAGCAAATTATTCATAAAACCCTATTGCCAAATTACGATGTATTTGACGAATACCGTTATTTTGAACCCAACCGAGTTTTTGAAATTGTAAATTATAAAGGTAAAAAATTAGCCATTACCATTTGCGAAGATTTGTGGAATTTAAACGCTAATCCAATGTATATCCAGTGTCCAATGGATGAGTTAATCAAACAGCATCCTGATTGTATAATAAATATAGCAGCTTCGCCATTCAGCAAAGTGCAAATAAATACACGTTTGGAAGTTTTAAAAACCAATGCCATGAAATATAATTTGCCATTATTTTATGTCAATCATATTGGTGCGCAAACGCAATTAATTTTTGACGGTGGAAGTTGTGTGTTGAATATCAATGGTAAGGTTGTAAAGCAATTGAGACATTTTGAAGAAGATACCATAATGGTGGATTTGGATGCAATCAATTCAATGGAAAGCATGCTTGAAAATAATGATAATGAAAAAATAAATTATCAAAATATAGAACAAGCATTGGTGCTTGGAATAAAAGAATATTTTAGAAAACAAGGATTTAAAAAAGCCATACTTGGTCTTTCGGGTGGAGTAGATTCTGCGCTGGTAGTATATTTAGCCGCTAAAGCATTGGGTGCCGAAAACGTAATGGCAGTCATGTTGCCTTCGCAATACAGCAGCGATCATTCAGTGAGTGATTCGGTTCAATTAGTTCAAAATTTAGGAGTAAAAAGTGATTTGATTTCAATTGAAAATACTTTTGATACATTGCAAAATACTTTAAGCAAACAGTTTGAAAATACGGAATTTGGCATTGCGGAAGAAAACATGCAAAGTAGGAGTAGGGCAGTTATTTTAATGGCCTTGGCCAATAAATTTGCTTATATTTTACTCAATACTTCCAACAAAAGTGAGTTGGCTGTAGGTTATGGAACTTTGTATGGCGACATGTGTGGTGGCATTTCGGTTATTGGCGATTTATACAAAACAGAAGTGTACGCGCTTTGCGATTTTATCAATCGAAACGAAGAAATTATTCCTAAAAATATTTTAACAAAAGCACCAAGTGCAGAATTACGTCCCAATCAAAAAGACAGTGATTCATTGCCCGATTATGAAGTGTTAGATGCCATATTGTTTCATTACATAGAAGAGCGTAAAGGTCCGCAAGAAATCATAGCCTTAGGATTTGAAGAAGCTTTAGTTTTACGAACTTTAAAAATGGTAAACACCAATGAATGGAAGCGCTTACAAGGTCCGCCAGTTTTAAGAGTTTCTTCCAAATCGTTTGGACCAGGAAGAAGAATGCCTTTGGTAGCTAAGTATCTTGGATAAATTCGAAAAAATAAATTCTAAATTCGAAAACTTGTAGTGTTTTGCTGCCATTGTTGGCATCCTCGCATACAATTATAAAGCAGCCTTTGGTTACACAAGTTTTGCCAGTGGTTGTGTCTCCTGACCTAGCAATCAAATTCGATTGGTGAGGACACCAACTAAGGACAAATATAGATTATTAATTATTGAATTTTCTATTTCCTTTCATTTATTCAAAATATAAGTCATGGAAGTAATTCTCTTATTGCCAAACAAATAAATTAATATTGCATACTCAATTTTATATCATTTACCCTAAACAAAAAAACAATTATGGAAGTTAAAGATAGCAACGGAACCTTATTAAATGATGGCGATTCGATATCAATCATCAAAGATTTAAAAGTGAAAGGTTCGTCATCAGTTATTAAGCGTGGAACCATAGTTAAAAACATTCGTTTAACTGATAGCGAAGAGGAAATAGAAGGAAAAGTAGAAAAATCGATGATGGTTTTAAAAGCTGAATTTGTTAAAAAAGCATAATTATTAAACCAATATTTTTAAAGAAACAGTTACCAATTATGATAACTGTTTTTTTTGTTTAACCTTAATTCAAAACTGAAATGATAACACGATTTCTGTACTTAATAATTTTATTGCTGTTTTTTGCATGCAATGAAACACCTAATAATGCCAAGGTTTTAGATGATAAAATCATGCAAATTCATGATGAAGCAATGTCAAAATCGAGTTTGGTATTATCGTTAAAAAAGGAAATTAATAATCAAATTGATTCAATAGAAAATGGAGCTTTTAAAGATTCATTATTAATCATTTCTAGCCATTTGTACAAGGCCGACAGAAGTATGTTGGATTGGATGCATGCATACAAAACACCCAATTTGAATGCTGATTCTGCCGAAAAATATTTGATCAATCAATTAGCTGAAATAAATAAAGTTTATAGTCTTACTTTTGAAAGCATCAAAGAAGCAAAATCCATTTTAAAAAAATGAAATATAAAATAATTACATTGGTATTATTGGCAGGCATATTGATTGCCTGCAGCAAAAAAAAACTACCCATTTTAGGTGAGCGAGCAGTAGATGTAAAAATATTAAATGACAAAGAAGTAATTGACACCATTTATCAAACTGTTCCTGATTTTTCTC
>JBIILW010000027.1:0-12785 GCA_044338265.1 Bacteroidia bacterium
TCCAATTACAGGTGAGTTTCCTTGGGTTTGGTTAAAGTCTTTGTAGCGTTGCAAAACATCTAATTGCGCAGCGTCAAAATCACCACCTAAATAAAAATGGTAGTTATCGCCCGATGGATCTTCAACAGCTTGCTTGAAAGCAGTAGTAGTAGGACTAAATTTTTTAGCAACTTCTTTAACATATAAGCTGTCAAAAAATTTTCTTTCCGCATCATCATTTAAACCATCTAAGCCCACATCTTGTTGTAATCTTTGATTGGCATCGGCATCAAAAGCAAAGTTTATAACTGGTTGTTTCGGTACCCTTCCAAAAACTGTAGAATCTGTTTCTTTACTCAAACCATTTTCGGCCGAACGCCTATTATCTCTTAAAATATCCTCACTAACATTTCCAAGATTTATAAAAAGTTCTCCTTTATCGTTGCTATTCGGATTGTCCTCGTATGGATTTTGCATCCAAATTTCAATGTAATCAATGTTTGATTGTTCAAAATCATTTTGATCAATTCGCCTCATGATTCCTCCCCAATTGTTTTGAGGATTGTTTAACTTTCCATTGTCCAACAAATCTTTAACGTTAAAATTATAAGGTCCACGTTCTTTTGGATAAAACGATAAATCGAAGGTAGGTTGTGTATTGGGCAAACCCGCTTGAATTTGTTTGCCTTTAAAAATATCTTTCACATAAATTTGACGAACATTATGCTTTGAAATTGAGGCCGGATTATCCTTGATATGTTGAGGCATATAAGGATCACTTGTATTTTGAAAACTAGTAGATATAGAGTACCACGCTAATTTAGCTCGTTTTGTGCCATTTTCTAAAGTGTTAAATAAATTTCCCTCAGGAAATAAATCAGATTGCCCTTGTGGCGTACTAGCTAAAAACCAACTGTTTTGAGTTTTTAAATCAAAAGGTATTTCAGCATTTTCAAAATTATCAATGTAACCGGTTCCACCCTGACTCAAAGCACTGTTTACTCCAGGAATTAATTGAGCATATTCGCCAGTTACAGCAATAGATGAAGGTACTTTGGTAGAAATAAATGGCAACCTATCTACCATTTTTGTTAAAAACCTTGAATCTTTTCTATAAGTTCCATCAAAACCAACTACCATATTTGAAATAGGTTCTTCTCCAACATTCACTATTTGTGTCAGTGGTTTTTCATTCATGTAAATCAATGTAGAACCAAACATCAAATCCTTGTGAACTTTGTAATCTAACCTAGCTCCTACTAATGTTTTTTGCTGCACATTAAATAAACTATTTCCTTCACTTGAAACTTTAATAGCAGCACCTGAATTTAACAACGCAGTATTTACAATTCTTACTCTTCCTAAACTGTAATCAACGGTATAATCAACATTTTCGGTCAATGGAGCGCCATTGGCAGTAACCTTTACAGAGCCAGGTTGTAAATTAGTTGAGCCAACCGATATTTCATTATTTGATTGCCCTTGGAATGAACCTGATAGATAAAATTTATCATATTGAGGTAATTGAATGGCAGCAAATTTTGTACTATCATACAATGCATTAAAGCAATAGTAATCAGCTAAAGTGGGATTATTCACAAACTTATTTTTCAAATATTTCCCAAACGGTTCTACCGATGGCAATATAATTCTACCCGTTTGCGATATCACAGTAATGCCTTCTACATAATCAAAAACTCCGTCTTGAACACGCTCCTGCTGCATGTTCATATTGTCTAAATTAAATACATTTAATAATGCTTGGTTATTAATCAATGGTTCGTTTTTAACTGGCAAATAGTTTAAATCAGCACCAGAAGGATCATCGGCATAAATAATGTTTAACTTAAAATTTGTAGATTGAATACCAAATGAATTAAGTGAATAAACATTTTTCATCATTAATTTCCAAGTTGGTAAATCTGGTCGTTGCGATGGCCCTTTTAACATTTTTAGAAACAACACATTTGGATTGACCGCATCTGGTGCTTTGTCGGAGCTAAATTCTCCAATTTGAAAATCAACGCCACCAACATTACCTGAATATGCCACCATTAAAACATCGTCATTATTTAATGCTTGGTTCAAGGAAATAAATCCTAAACGAGCATTGTAAGTATATTCTGTTGGATTTAAAAGTCTTGATTGGCCTACAAACATGTACTGACTCTGTGCCTTTAAACCAGTAACTGACTCATCGAATTTTAATTGATTCAATACATTTTTTTCTTGGCTTAAATTACCTGAAACTGAAGGATAAGTAATTGCACCAGTTGTAGTAGCCACATTACCTCTTCCTTTTAAGTAACCCCATAATCCGTTAACTTGATTACCTAATACAGTATCAAAGGGACTGGTATTTACACTCCAATATTTATTTATTCTTTGGCTTGCCTCACCCAAATCGGCTAAGGCCAATATGTTTCTAGTATTATCAAAAGCATTGGTTCTATTAGTAACCCAAACTTCTATGCGGGTAATATTTACATTGCTGTTAATTATTGGCAATCTTCCTACAGCATTGTCAAAACTTTGGTAAAAGTGTTGTGCTAAAAAGAAGTGACGATTCATATCGTATGCACTTGATTGAATTTCAAACTTAGTACTTGTGGCACCACCTTGCAAAGTTGTTTCTGAACTTTTTCCTCTTTGTTGGGATACAACAGTTGAAGCTGTTAATCGACCAAACTGCATAGTAGCTTTTACACCAAACAAACTCTGACTTCCTTGAATGAGCGAAGAGTTTAATGGTAAACTTACGTTACCTAATTCTATTTTTTTAATAATATCATCTTCCTTACCCGCATAATCCAACTTCATTTGATTTTCAAATTCAAAAGTAGCTTCGGTATCGTAATTCATGTTAACTTTTACCTTGTCGCCAACTGAACCTGCTACATTTAACTGTATTTTTTGCTTAAAATCAAATTGTGAGGTGCTTTGCTGACGCAATGAAAATGCAGGATTACGAACTTCATTTCCGTTATATGAAAATATTAATTCGGCATTACCTCTTGGTCTAATATCAATGATAGAGCTACCAAATATTTTATCAAATACTTTACTTGGAACTATAATTGGGGGAATTAAATTACTGCCTTTGGCAAAATTATTAGCTTGACTTCTTTGGTTAAAGTATTTTTTATTAGCTACTTTATTTTCATTGGTCATTCGCTCTTTAAAACCTTCGCTTGCTGGTAATTTTGTATTATAACTTCCAACTTTAGACGATACATTGTATTGGTTTTTTTCAGTATCCAGTTCATATTTGGTTTTTATATTAGGTGGATCATTTAAATCGAATGGATTTTTACTTCCAGAAGTTTCCCAAGGTTTTTTATCCTTTATAGGAAAAGGCATTTTAATACTTGAATCTTTCCTTTTGGTACTGTCGGGAGGTGATATAAAAAAGCTTTTATGCAAGCGCATAGCTCTAACGTCATTGGTGGAAACCAATGCCAAGGCCATGCTACTTAAAATAGTAACTAAACTTAATTGAAATATAAACGGTTGTTTTCTTTTAATTATCAATGTAGTTTTTTAAGAATAGGCTTTTGTATGTTTTTTTAAATGTTTATGTGAAATTATAGGAGAATTTATTGTTAAAATCAATATTTAATTTGCAAACTATAATTGTTTTAACGATTGTTTTACCAATTGTTCAACGGTAAACTCTGGATTTGATTGTCTTATTTTTATCAATACTTTTTCAGCCTCATTTTTAGAAAAACCTAAGGATATTAATGCCGATAAGGCTTGTTCTATCATGGTATTCCTTACTCCACTTGTGGTGTTTTGAGGTTCATTTATATTGATTAATTTAATTTTATCTTGTAAATCAATGACCAATCTTTGAGCTGTTTTTGGCCCAATTCCTTTTATTGATTTTAACAAAGTCCAATTTCCACTGCCTATAGCATGCTTTACCTCGGCTGGTTTTAAAGATGACAATATCATTCGTGCAGTGTTTGTTCCTACACCACTTACTGATATTAATTGAAGAAAAAGTTGTTTTTCCTCATCGTCTGCAAAACCATAAAGTGTATGCGAATCCTCCTTAATACTTAAGTGAGTTAGAAGTTTTACTTCGCTTAAAGTACTAATTTGCTCAAAAGTATTTAACGAAATTTGAATTCCATACCCTACTCCATTGCAATCTATCACGATATATGCTGGCGTTTTTTCGCTAATTTTTCCTTGAATATGTGCTATCACTAAATCTTTTTAAAATAAGGGTGCTAAAATATAAAATGTTTTTAATTTTGCAGTGTAAATAATATAATATATGTACCTAACAATCAAACAATTTATTCTTTTAACATTTTTATTGTGCTGTTTTGAAATTACAATTGCCCAAAAGCAAACGCAAAAAGTAAAAGATTATTATACAAATGGTATAATAAAAATGAAAGGAAATAAAAAAAATGACACTAAAATTGGTACTTGGTTTTATTATGCCAACAATGGTAAATTAATTAAAAAGGAACGTTGGAAAAACGGTGATTTAAAATTTACCATTTTATACAATGAAAAAGTAAAGGCAAGTGAAATTATTTATAAAGACGGAACAGTAAAAAAACTAAAAGGCTGTGGCTGTTAAATATTGTAGTTAAAGACCTGACAGGTTTAAAAAACCTGTCAGGTCTTTGGTTGTTAAATATTATTTTACAATATTTTTTAACAGTTCATCCATATTAAGCATCGTCTTTTCGGTTAATTCTTCCTCTTCTTGTTCTAATATTTCTTGTTCTGTTTCTGGTTCAACTATATGTTGATATAAACTCCAATTGCCATTATTATATTCTAATGCAGTTAAGTTTTCTACCCAATCACCACTGTTTAAATAGGTAATAGTTCCATAATCGGTAGGAAAGTTTTTAATAATTGGATGATGAATATGACCGCAAATTACATAATCGTATTTCTTTTCAATGGCTACTTGAACAGCTGTTTCCTCAAAATCGTCAATAAACTTAATGGCGCTTTTAAAACCTTGTTTTACTTTTTGTGAAAATGACAACCTTCCTCTTCTCAGTATTTTTTCGGAAATAAAATTAGCAATGCTATTTAATATAATCAAAAAATCATATCCAACGGCACCTAATTTTGCCAACCATTTACTATGTTTCATGGTAATATCAAATACATCGCCATGAAAAAACCATGCTTTTTTTCCATCTAACTCTAATACCAATTTATTTAATACTTCTAAATTACCTAAGTTGAAATCGGTAAATTTTCTCAGCATTTCATCGTGGTTACCTGTTAAGTAATATATTTTAGTTCCGTTGCCCAACATTTTAAAAATTCGTTGAACCACTTTCATGTGACTTTTGGGCCAATAATGCTTGCTAAATTGCCATATGTCTATAATATCGCCATTTAAAACCAATATTTCGGGTTCTATTGATTTTAAATATTTGTTTACAGCTTTAGCCTGACAACCATACGTTCCTAAATGAATGTCGGACAATACTGCTAATTTAAGTTTACGTTTACTCATTATAATACTAAAGTTTTGCAAACTTGCATTTAATATTTGATTTTTAAATAAATAAATTGTTAAGTTATTTATTTAAAAAAAAATACATTTGAATACATGTTAAAGCAGCATTTTAAAATATACAAATACGCCTATTTATGGGCAATAATAGCCACTGGCTTATGCGGAACTAACGGAAATAATATTCCTCAATTTTCATTTACAAACTTATTCGGAATCGATAAACTAGCTCATATGCTGTTATTTGGAACTGAAACGTTTTTAATTGCCATAGCAAACCAAAAACTTGATGATGATAAAAATAGTTTCAGTTTAATTTTTCCTGCATTTTTAATAGGAACAGTATTTGGAATTATTATTGAAATACTGCAAGCCACTGTATTTACAAACCGTAGTTTCGATTATTTAGACATGCTAGCTAATACGATTGGATGTGCTTTGGCTTGGTTAATTTTAATTTGGAAATTTAATAAAAAATAGCTTCATTGGTATCAACAAAAAAAGTATCCATGATGATACTTTTTTTGTTGATTAAACTATGAATAATAATAATTATTTACCTAATTCCAAAATTGCTTTTTGAATGGTTTTATCTTTCATACTAATTACTTTAAAATAACCACCATCTCGCCATATTTGGCGAGCAATAAGGGCTTTTAACTGTTGCTTAATAAAAGCACCAGAACGTACCATGTCTGCCTCAGTAGGTTGAGTAATTTTATCGTTTTGTGCCATTGTAATTAACTGGTTTATTAATTCATTACTCACTTCAAACTTGGTAATAAAGTTTTCAACTGATTTATAGTTCATCAAATTGGTTCTGTTGGCATCTACATATTGGTAAGCTACTTTATTTAACAAGCCCGAAGCGGCTACATGTGTTAAAAACCTTGTGTTAAATGACGTATCTATGGTTACTTTAAAGTCGGGCGAAATACCACCACCACTATACACCACTCTGTTTTTTATTTTAGTATAATATTTTGTAGTATCGTTAATGGTGTTTTTTAGCTCATTTTCTAACTCGCCATTTTCAAATCTGTTCAATAAATCTTCTTCATATTTATCGTAACCATCGCTGTATTTTTTTTGAATACAGCGTCCACTAGGTGTATAATACCTAGCTATAGTTAACCTAATGGCACTACCATCGCTTAACTCAAAAGGTTCTTGCACTAATCCTTTACCAAAACTTCTACGGCCTATAATTAATCCACGGTCCCAATCCTGAATAGCGCCACTTACTATTTCGCTAGCACTAGCCGAACCTTCATCAATTAAAACTGCTAACTTTCCGTCTTCAAATATTCCTTCTTTTTCAGTTAAATAAGTTTGTTTTGGTTTGGCACGTCCTTGCGTATAAACTATTAGCTTTCCATCGTTTAGTAATTCATCTACAATGTCGTTTGCTGCTTTTAAATAACCACCAGGATTACCTCTTAAATCTAATACCAAACTTTGCATGTTTTCTTTTTTTAGCTTTGCAATGGCATCTAAAAACTCTTGGTGTGTAGTAGCACCAAACCTGCTAATTTTTACATAAGCAGTTTTAGAATCTAACATAAAACTAGCATCTATGCTATAAATAGGAATGGTATTTCGGGTAATATTATATTCAATTTTTTGCATATTACTTGGCCTGTAAATAGTGAGCAAAACACTGCTTCCTTTTTTTCCTCTTAGGTTTTTTACTACTTGTTCATTGGTAATTTTTACACCTGTCAAATGAGTAGTATCGGCTTTTATAATTCTATCACCACTTTGTATTCCCAAATCGGCCGAAGGGCCGCCACTAATAGCCGACACCACCATAATGGTATCGTTTACTATATTAAACTCCACTCCTATTCCCTCAAAATTTCCGTCTAAAGGTTCGTTTGCAGCTTGCAAATCTTTGGCAGGAATATATACAGAATGTGGATCTAGTTTATTCAATAATTCATTGAAAGTTTCGGTTTCTATTTCATCTAAATTTACGGTATCTACATATTCGCTTTGAATAATTCCTAGTAATTCATTGAATTTATTTTGAGAACCAATCATTTTTGCGGCACCTGATGGTCTGAGAATGAATCCAATTCCAATTCCTAAAGCTATTAATGTTCCGTAAATAAATGGTTGCCATTTTTGAAAACTGTTATTCATGTATTATTTTTTTTAAATTGCTGCGCAAATATAATAGCATTTGTATTGATTAATTGTTTTAAAAAATGATTTATCATTACAAAAACAGTAAGATACTTTTGCAGTATTATTAACTATTAAACCTATAAAAGTATTTAATTTACAAATTATGGCAATAAAAAATTCAAGGACCACGGAACAAAGTTCGCTTTATCATAACCTAGAAAAAATGAGTACTGATGAATTACTGAAAAGTATGAACGAACAAGACCAAACTGTTCCGTTGGCAATAAAAAAAGTATTGCCAAAAATAAAAAAAGTAATCAACGAAGTACATGTTCAAATGCAAAAAGGTGGCAGGTTGTTTTACTTAGGAGCAGGTACCAGTGGCCGATTAGGAATAGTAGATGCAAGTGAATGTCCGCCTACATTTGGAGTTCCACAAGGTTTGGTAATTGGCATTATTGCCGGTGGCGATCAAGCCATAAGAAAAGCAGTAGAATTTGCCGAAGACGATACCAAACAAGCTTGGAAAGATTTAGAAAATTATCATGTTACGCCTAACGATTTTATTATTGGAATTGCTGCAAGCGGTTCCACGCCATATGTGTTGGGTGCTTTGCAAAAAGCAAATAAAAACGGCAATAAAACGGCTTGTATCGTTTGTAATAAAAATAGTTCAATAGCTGCCGAAGCTCAATTTCCAATAGAAGTAATAGTTGGGCCAGAGTTTGTTACTGGAAGTACAAGAATGAAAGCTGGAACTGCCCAAAAACTTGTTCTGAATTTGATAAGCACCAGCGTAATGATTAAATTGGGAAAGGTTAAAGGCAATAAAATGGTTGATATGCAATTAAGCAATCATAAACTAATAGACCGTGGCACAAAAATGATCATGGATGAATTAAACATTACTGAAACTAAAGCAAAACAATTGCTTAAAAAGCACGGAAATGTGAGGAACTCAATTGATAATTATACTAGCAATATTTAATTAGCTCCCGATGCATCGGGAGGCAACAGGCAATTGGCAAAGAATTAGAAACGTTAGCGCTTGCCAATAGAATAAGAAGTATTATTTCAATAAAACGTATTCAAACTTAGGAGTACCTTTTATTCCATTGTCATTGAAATCAAGGAAACGAAGTTTGTAAATAGCATCGCTGCGTTTATCTTTAATCATATAATTTACGTAAGTTCTAGCGTTGTATTGACCTGTTGTAAAATTATAAACTTTCCAATCGTAGCCCATGGCATCTCTTAAACCTGAATACTTACATTTATTTTCAGCAAATGATGGAGTAATGGCTTCAAATTTTTGAGTGCTATCAACAGCCGCTACTATTTTTGATGTATTTATAAAAATTCCTTTAACAACATATTTAGTAATTGGGGCAGTTTCATAAAAAACAAATCTGTATTTTACAAAACAAAAATCCCAATCATCTCTATTTGGTTCAAAGTCTAAGTAAGTATTAGGCGTTGAAAAACTAAAATATACGTTTAATTTATTAGGATTTTTGTCTATTAATTTTTTAGTTATTACACTTGGATTAGTTAAACTAGCATATTCAAAATAATATTGAGAATTAGAAATACTTAAAAGTTTAATTTGAAAATACCTGTCTGTAGTATATAAATAACCTCGGTCTATAATATAAACATAAGTGTTAAAAGGAGGCTCAGTTCTTATTGCTAATGAATCGAAGCAACCACAGGGAGCATCCCATTTATAATTAAAGGTATCGGGTTTATTGGTATTAAAAAAAGTTTTACTGTTAGTTCTGGCAGCATACATATCTGTTCCACCATTTAAAGTAATTTTATTTCCAAAAGGTGCTGCTTCAAAAGCTAAATCCCAACTGTTGTTATCAACTAATGTAATTTGGCTATCTTTTAAATTATAAAAAGCTTGCTTTTCAAACTCTTTTCCAAGTGTAATTGACACAAATGTAGTGTTGCCACGTGGAGGTAATTTAATTGGCACTTCAGCTTTTTCACAAGATGTAATTGAAAGCAGCGAAGCAAAAATTATTAGTATTATATATTTATATTTTATCACGTTATTATTTTTAAAACCAATCTCTAATTAAAAACGGCTTTTTCTTTGTTATTTGTTGAATTTTTATCGGCTGAAATAAAATCTAAATTGATTTTAAGTGTTGCAAAAAAGGTTCTGCCCATGGCAATTAAAGCGTTATTTCCTGCACTACCATGCGGACCGCTTACTAAATTTGCTTGCACATTGGTAGTATTTAATATGTTTTTTGAACCAAATGTTACATTGACCTTACGCTTCAAAAAATATTTATTTACAGTTAAATCAAGCAAACTAAAATCCGCAATATGACCAAGTATAATGGTATTATCACTCATATTGTATTGATAATTTTGTATCGCACCATTGTATTTATAAAACAAACTTACACTGGTTTCAGTTTTGGTAAAAGTATAACTTGTATTGGCTCTAAATTCGTTGGTATAAAAGTAAGTATTCGTATTTGATTGCGCCATAATTGAGTTTTGCTTTGCACTAAAAGCATAGCCAATTTGCATAGTAACAGTATTACTTGCCACCGATGTGTTAAAATTAAAACCAGCGTTTTCAAAATTAGCAATGTTATTATATTGCGCAGCAACAGTATTAGCATTTAACCTGACCAAATCAATCATGTTATTTATTTTATTGTAAAACAACATGGGTTCAATGGTTAAAGTATAGTTTTTATAAATTTTAGCAATTCTGGTAAATGCCAATTGTAAATTATGCCCAGTTTCAGCTTTTAAGTTTTCGTTACCACGCAAATTATGATTTGGATCTAAAAATGCTAAGTGCAATTCCTTTAATGATGGCGCCCTAAAACCTCTGGCATACGAGGCCCTCATGGCCCAATTGGTATTGAAATCAAATTTTATATTTAACGATGGAATAATAGGCGCGGTAAATTGAGTATTATAAATATATCGAACAGCAGGCCTCAGCACTAACTGTTTATTAACTTTCAATTCAGCACTTCCAAACAATCCATAATCGCCAATAGAAGCATATCCATTTTGAATTTTAGAACCTGTAACTTCATCTATATTTACTTCATAACCCAACTGATAATTTAATTTTTTATGTGCAGTTCTATTGGTTAAAATTCCTCTGCTCATGTATAAATTAAAGTAATTGGTATCTTGCATTTCTGCATCATTTACCAAATGTTCGTCTAAAGTAGTAAGGTCAATAAATACTGACCTGCGAGTTCTTCTATAATTTTGATAAGTTGCAATTACGTTTAAACTCCATTTATTGTTTAACTTTTTGTCGTAAAATAAGCTCGTACCAATTCTTCTGGTTAAATAATATTGGTCGGTAGCTGTGCCCTCAAATGAGTTAATAGTTGATACGCCTTTGTCTGTCGTTTTTTCATCAAAAAAACTATTGTTAAATCTTAAAGTTCCATTTTTTAGAAAGTATGAAAAATTCAAATCTGCTAAATATTGTGTTCTTGGTTTCCAAGTTTTAGCTCTTGACGTTTCATCAGTGGAGAATCCTTGGAAAAAATTTCTTTGAAAATTAGTTTGAATCCCAAACTTTTTAAATCCTGTGCTTGCCTGTAAATCAAAATTATATTGACCAATGCTTTCAGCATATGAACCAGCACTGATTCTTGAATGATTTTTTACTGACTTTTTGGTAATTATATTAATCACACCACCCATTGCATCAGAACCAAAATTAACACCCATTGGACCTTCTATCATTTCAATTCTTTCTACACTCGAAAGGTTTATTTGCGATAAATCAATATTTCCGCCCTCACGTCCTATCACCGGAACTCCATCAATCATCACTTTAATGTTTTGACCAGAAATTCCTTGTAAACTAATGCTATTCCCAAGCATTGGATCATAATTTATTCTTACATTTAACTCGTTCGCTAAAAGCGATGTTAAGTTATATGCTCCTTGTAGGTTGATACGTTTTATATCAATCACTTTTACTTTTAAAACTGAATTTTTTTGAGTTGTTTCTCCAATTTGACCAGTTACAATTATCTCATTTAATCCTCTACTTTTAACAGTATCAATGGCCGTTTGTGCATTTACCAAACAAACACTTCCAAACATCAACAAAGTAAAAAATACCTTGTTGATGCTTTTTATAAAAATGTGTTGGAAAGTGTTCAAATTTTTTGGATTGATAAAATTATTGCTTAATAAACTTCACTGTTTCACTGCCATTTTCAGTAGAAACTGTTAGCATATACATGCCTAATTGTAAGCCACTAATGTCAATGTTATTTTGATTTAATAAAATGTTGTTTATAATTAATTTACCACTTAAATCACTAATAGTTATTTGTGCATTTTTAGTTTTTGAATCTAATTCCACAAACAAATTATCATTAGCTGGATTTGGATAAACGCTTACTTGTAATTTATTTTTTATGGTTTCATTAACAGCCAATGCATCGTATTTAGTTTTGTTAAATACTATTACTTGTCTATCGCTGGCAGCATAATACCTTGTAAACTTAATTTTGTTTATTTGGTTAGCATTTTTGGTAAAATAAACTGTTGTATCCACTATTGGCCATTCGCCAGGAGCAGTAGTTATAACTTTCCAATCCCAATCTATTGTTCTAATTTTACGAATAAATTTCATGGTATCGTAGTTTGCGGTAAATGCAGTTGATCCAGTTAATTTATAAGCCATGGTATTCATGTTTTGTAAAACACCTACTACAGGATACATAATGGTATTAGGTCCAACAGTAACTAATGCTTTATATCGTGTAAATAATAAATTCCATT
The DNA here is from genome assembly GCA_044338265.1 of Bacteroidia bacterium. Lineage (GTDB taxonomy): Bacteria > Bacteroidota > Bacteroidia > UKL13-3 > UKL13-3 > JAAFJM01. The sequence goes on from JBIILW010000027.1 coordinate 12,410, forward strand.
GGTTAGCAGGTATTGGTTCTCTATCAATTACAATATTTGCATTCATATTATAATAAGCAAATAATTTACCAGCAAAGTCTTTTTTATTAATGGTTACAGTATTGCTATCAGTTCCGTCTAATTTACTAATGGTAAAAACCCATTGTGTATCATAAACTATTTTTTGAATACAAATTTTTCTGAAATTACTTGGAGCTCCAAATGGATTTTGTGGATTATCTACTGCTATTAAATAAATTTTTGAACCACTTACATCGCGAGAAGTCATGTTATACATTCCCCAACCGTAATCAAATGATTGAGCGGTATCTCTATTTTTGTTAAATGCGCCAACATCCCAACTAGAATCACTATTAAAAGCTGGCTTCCATGTATT
>JBIILW010000298.1:0-3108 GCA_044338265.1 Bacteroidia bacterium
TATTTTTAAATAGTAAAGAACAATCTTCTTCATTTTTTTCAATAATAATTAAGTTCGGTTTCAAATTAGTTAACGGACTTTTATAATTAAAATATTGATCCCAAATAGGCATAGTATTATACTTAGCATTCCAAGTACATGTTGCAGCCCAAGCTCCTAATGCCAATTTATTTTCCAATTTATCTTTAGCAAAATACAAATTGATATCACGAATGGCATAAGTTCTTTCATTGATTAATTTGTTATAAATACCGATTTGACTTACAAGCAATAATAATGAAATGGTGATTGTAAATATTTTAAACCTTTTTGATTCATACAATATCATTAAAATCAAGCATGCTAAAAACCCCAATACAAAGAAAATAGCCACAAAATACCTAGAAGGAGCATAGTTTAAAACAAACTTATGACTTTCAAATAGTAGCCAAATAAATAGTATAAATATTAAGCCTGAAAATTTAGAATAAATTAGTTTTTTAAAATTAAAAACGCCTACAGTTATAACCAATAAAACAGTTAAACTCCAAACAATATTATAGGGATTTAAAAAATAATAAACTGCTAATTCGTATGCCCTATTTCCCCAATTATTGAATTCAATAAATTTGGCTTCACTTTGGTTTTGCATAACAAAATTTAATAAATTATAATTTGGTATATACCAAAATATTAAATAAAAACAGAAATAAATTATTGAAAACAGAACACTAAAAACTAAGTTTTTTCTGTTTTCTGTTTTTTTTTCTTTATTGAAAATCCAAAATAAAAACAAGTAAATAGGTACAATAGCAAGCGTATAAATGAATTGAATTTTCAAATAATAACTCATGCTAATGAATGTAATTCCAATAAACATTTGTTTTCTACTTGTGGTAATGATTGCATTATTGGCAAATACTAAACCAGCTAAAACACATGGAATGGCGAGCATTTCTGCCATACAAAACTGACTGTATTCAAAAATATAATATTCAAAAAATACGAAAGGTATGCTAAATAAAAGCATTTTTAAATTAACTTTTCTTCCTATAAAGAATATTAATAATACTGCACTTAATAACAAAATCCAAAGCCTTGCTTTAGCTAAACTTATTCCCAAAATAGTAAACGGTAAAACCAATGAAAAACCAAATAATGGTGTTTTGATCAGTGCATCTGAACTCGATAATTTAAAAGAACCATTGTTTACAAAGTTTCTACTCTGAGCAGCATATAAACCTTCATCGGTAAAAGCTGCCCTGCCTGTAGAATGAAAATAATGAGGATCAGCATCTAAAAATGGTAAATGTACAACCACTATAAAAATGAAGAGTAACAGGTATTGGTAATTATTTTTAAAATATAAACGCATGTGTAATTGCTACTTTTTAAATCACTGTGCTTCCAAATGCGAAACATCATTTTCAATGACTAATTCAAATTTTTCACCATCAAAATCTAATTGATATAAACAGGTATTTTGGTGTTGATAGTTGTCCATATTTAATAAGGGAACGTTCAATAATAAACAAATAAAACTCTTCAATGCTCTGCCATGCATACACACCAAAACTGTTTTTTCATGCGTATTTTTCATGATAATTTCTAATGCTTTTTTTTGTCTTTCTTGTAATTGATTAGGGGTTTCTCCATTGGCCACAGCCACATCATAGTTACCGCTATTCCATGCGTTCACTGCATATTGATAAAACTCACGTTCTTTAAAATCTTGTACTTTTCCTTCAAAATCACCCCAACTAATTTCATTTAATTCATGTAGTTTTTCATAAGGAATGCCATCGTTAATAAAATGTTGAATGGTTTGTTGGGTTCGGGTTAATGCTGATATATAAATTTTATCAAAAGGGATGGTTTTATATTTATTGTAAAACAAATAACCTTGATTCAAACCCGTTTCATTTAAGTCGGTATCTACTCCATTTCCTTGTACTATATTCATGCGATTAAAGTCGGTTTCGCCATGCCTAATGATGTATATTTTTTTCATTTTTGTATTTACAATAATAATTGATTTACATGAAGGAAATCTGATTTCGACAATGCAATTTTTTTATTTTATTTTTGTAAAAATATCTATTTATTTACTAATTAAAACGAGTTGCTAAATAAATTTTTATATTCGTAATCGAAAATCAGAATAGTGAACGTTGAATTCTTGTTTTTAACATCAAAAAATGAAACCATTTCAAGCAATAAAATATTTATTTTCATGCATCGTTTTGTTCTTGTTAACTCAAAATTGCAAAGCACAATGTAAAGACACTACAAGAATTAATTTAGCATTTCCTTGTCCTGACCCTACATACAGGCCAGTTTGTGGCTGCGATGGGGTAACTTATAGAAATATTTGCGCAGCCGAAATTCAAAATGGAATCTTTCCTGGCCAATGGCGAGATGGTTCTTGTACAGGTTTAGAATTTGACATTTACCCAACTTATACTCCCGACAATTTGAACTTTTCATTTGTTCAACCACAAAATGTAATTACCACTGCTAATTTGGTTATCATTGATCAATATGGATCCATGATGAAGTTACAAACTTTATATCCCGATTTAAGCGGACGAGTTGATATATTTATTACTGAAACTGCCAATTTCAGACCAGGAGTTTATATTATGTTTTTATACAACGCAAGAGGCGATTACAGGTATAAAAAATTTGTAAAATATTAGTTTCAACACAAAATAATTTATCATGAAAAAGTCAGCTTTATTTATCATTTTTTGTTTAACCATTCCATTCGCAAATGCACAAATTGCATACAGAATGACGCTGTTGAGTAATTGGAACAACCCTAATTTAAACAAAATAGATTCTATCAATATTTGGAACGATTTGGTGGGTTATTATGACAGTTTAACACAAAAAGAATACATCATTGCCGGAAGCACCGATAGCATTTATTTTTTTGATATTTCCATTCCTACTCAAATAAAATTATTAGATGTGGAATATGGTTCGGTTAAAAATGTAATCAACAGGGATTACGAAATTTATCAGCATTATGTGTATTGCGTAGCTGACCAAAACAGGAGTTCAATGCAGATTTTTGATTTAAAATATTTACCAGATTCAATTCATAAAGTATATGAAGACAGTAGC
>JBIILW010000265.1:0-3493 GCA_044338265.1 Bacteroidia bacterium
GTGTAGAAATTGATGGTAGATTATACACCCCACAAGAACTTTCAGCAATGATTTTGCAGAAAATGAAAAAAACTGCTGAAGATTATTTAGGGTATGAAGTAAAAGAAGCGGTTATTACTGTTCCTGCATACTTTAACGATGCACAACGCCAAGCTACTAAAGAAGCCGGAGAAATAGCTGGTTTAACTGTTAAACGTATTATTAACGAACCTACTGCAGCTGCTTTGGCTTATGGTTTAGACAAAACTTCAAAGAAAGATACGAAGGTTGTAGTTTTCGATTGTGGTGGTGGAACACATGACGTTTCGGTTTTAGAAATGTATGATGTAGATGGAACTGGAACTTTTGAAGTTAAAAGTACTGATGGCGATACGCACTTAGGTGGGGACGATTTTGATCATGTATTGATTGATTTCTTAGCTGACGAATTTAAAAACGATGAAGGCATAGATTTACGCAAAGATCCAATGGCTTTACAACGTTTGAAAGAAGCAGCTGAAAAAGCAAAAATTGAACTTTCAAGTTCAACTCAAACTGAGGTAAATTTACCTTATATTATTCCTGTAGATGGAATTCCTAAGCATTTAGTAAAAACAATTACACGTGCTAAATTTGAACAATTAGCTGATAGTTTGATTAAACGTACCATTGAGCCTTGTAAAACTGCTTTGAAAAATGCAGGTTACAGCATCAGTGATATAGATGAAATTATATTAGTAGGTGGTTCAACTCGTATTCCTGCCATTCAAGAAGCAGTAGAAAAATTCTTTGGAAAAGCTGCATCTAAAGGTGTAAACCCTGATGAAGTAGTGGCCATTGGTGCTGCCATTCAAGGTGGAGTTTTAACTGGAGAAGTAAAAGATGTTTTATTATTAGATGTAACTCCTTTAAGTTTAGGAATTGAAACTATGGGTGGAGTGTTTACTAAATTAATAGATGCAAACACCACTATACCAACTAAAAAATCGGAATCATTTAGTACTGCTAGTGATAACCAACCAAGTGTAGAAATACATGTATTGCAAGGCGAACGCCCAATGGCAGCTCAAAACAGAAGTTTAGGTCGTTTCCATTTAGATGGTATTCCTCCTGCACCTCGTGGAGTTCCTCAGGTAGAAGTTATATTTGACATAGATGCCAATGGAATATTGCACGTAAGTGCAAAAGACAAAGGAACTGGAAAAGAGCAAAAAATTAGAATTGAGGCATCATCGGGATTAAGTGATGACGATATTAAACGCATGAGAGCTGAAGCAGAAGCAAATGCTGACGCAGATAAACTAGCAAAAGAAGAAGCAGAAAAAATTAACATGGCTGATAGCTTAATATTCCAAACTGAAAAACAGATCAAAGAATATGGCGAGAAAATTCCAGTTGAGAAAAAAGAAGCCATTGAAAAAGGTTTAGAAGAATTGAAAGCTGCTCACACAGCAAAAGATTTACCTAGAATAGATGCTGCTTTAGAAGCATTAAATACTGCTTGGGCTGCAGCTAGCGAAGACATGTATAAGGCTACTCAAAGCGAGCAACCAACAGATGGCGAACCAGCTGCTGATGCTGGTGCAACGGATAGCAATACAGAAGATGCTACTTTTGAGGAAGTAAAATAATCAATATTTTTATTAAGTATAAAAAACCAAGAGTTTAATTACTCTTGGTTTTTTTTGTTAACAAAAATACATCCTCCATTGTTGTAACTAACATAGGCGAATTGATTAAAACAATTAGTAATTTGAAAATTACTTTTACTATTTTTAATTTTAAAAATAAACATGACCATTACCGCGCTCAAAAAAGAACTTTATAAAACAATAGATGCCATTGAAGACAAAGCTATCTTGGAGGCTGTTTACACCATTTTAAAACCAAAAAGTGTAACAAAAAAAGTGATGGTTCCAATGAGTAAAACGGAATTTTTAAATAGAAATGCAGCATCTCAAAAAGACATAGAAAACGGAAACTTAATTAGTCATAAAGCTTTAAAAAAGCAATTTGCTAAAACAAAGTGAAAAAGTTAAACATTTTATGGACTGCATTTGCCTCAAATTGCCTATTGGAAATTAATGAATATTTATTGTAAGAAACTAAATCAGAGACTATAGTTAATAATTATTGCAATAAATTAATGCAAAGTGTTGAATATTTATCTACTCAACCTGAAGCTGGTCAATTGGAAGAATTACTACAAAAATTAGGTCAAAATAGCAGGTATATTATTGAAGGGAATTATAAAATTATATATGAATATAATGAAAAACAAATCATCATTACTGACCTATTTCATTCCAAGCAAAATCCTTCAAAAATAGTTACGCGAAATAATAAATAAGGTTAAAAAAAAACTTACATAGCAAAAGCCAATCGTAAACTTATCTTTGTTGTTTAACAAAACATCCATGTCATTTAATTCCCTCGGTTTATCTCGCGATTTATTATATGCTTTAGAAAAGCAATTTTACACCCAACCATACCCTATTCAAGAACAAGCCATTCCTGAAATTTTAAAAGGGAATGATATTCTTGGAATAGCTCAAACCGGATCGGGAAAAACTGCTAGTTTTGTGGTACCAATTTTACAGTTATTGCAAAGCAAACCCATTCCTAAAAACAGACATATAAATACGCTAGTGCTTGTTCCTACAAGGGAATTGGCCATTCAGGTTGAAAAAGTTTTTAAAGCATTTAGTAGTTTAATGGAACAAAAAATTAAATCGTTAGCGGTTTATGGTGGCGTATCTATTAATCCTCAAATGATTCAATTACAAGGTGTAGAAATATTGGTTGCCACTCCAGGCAGATTATTAGAATTAGTAGCTAACAATTCCGTATTTTTAACTGATGTTTCAGTTTTGGTTTTAGATGAAGCCGATAAAATGTTAAATTTAGGCTTTAAAGAAGAAATGGGAAATATTTTAAAATTGCTTCCCAAAAAGCGCCAAAACTTATTATTTTCCGCTACTTTAGGAAGTGATATTACTTCATTTACAGAAGTACTTTTAACTAATCCTGTAAAAATTGTAATAGAACAAGAAACCCAAAACTTAGATTTAATTACTCAACTAGCTTATTCAGTAGAAGAAAATAGAAAAGGTCCATTATTGCGTTATTTAATAAACACGCATGAAATGAAACAAGTGTTGGTCTTTACTTCATCAGTATTTAGGTCAGATGCGGTGGTTAATAAACTAATTGATAATGGCTACACTGCAACTGCAATGCACAGTAAAAAAAGTCAAGGTGGAAGAGAAGACGCCTTGCGTAAATTCAAAAATGGTGAAGTGCAAATATTAGTTGCTACCGATTTAATGAGCCGTGGCATTGATATTCCGTTTTTACCATTTGTAGTAAACTACGAATTACCCCGATCGCCAAAAGATTATATTCATAGAATAGGAAGAACTGGAAGAGCTGAAAACGCTGGAACAGCTATTAGTTTGGTCAATGAAGAAGAAAAACATCATTTTGGAGTGATTCAAAAAAAGATGAAGAAACA
>JBIILW010000266.1:0-3492 GCA_044338265.1 Bacteroidia bacterium
GTCTTTATCAATGTTGATTTTTTCTGCTCTTCCAAGCATGCTAATATCTGCATTTTCTAATTTGAAACCACGTTCTTCACTGATCACAGTTCCACCAGTTAAAATAGCTAAATCTTCTAACATTGCTTTTCTTCTATCGCCAAAACCAGGGGCTTTAACAGCAGCAATTTTCAAAGAACCTCTAATTTTATTTACCACTAAAGTAGCTAAGGCCTCACCTTCTACATCTTCAGAAATAATAACCAAAGGTTTTCCAGTTTGAACTACTTGCTCTAAAATAGGCAATAATTCTTTCATGTTGCTTACTTTTTTGTCGTAAATTAAAATGTAAGGAGCTTCTAAATCAACTTCCATTTTCTCTGCATTGGTAACAAAATAAGGAGATAAATAACCTCTATCAAATTGCATACCTTCAACTGTTTTTACATCAGTTTCAGTACCTTTAGCTTCTTCTACAGTAATTACACCTTCTTTTCCAACTTTAGCCATTGCGTTAGCAATTAAAGTACCAATTACTTCATCGTTATTAGCTGAAATAGAAGCAACTTGCTGAATTTTTTTGTTATCGTCACCTACTTTTTGACTTTGAGCTTTTAAACTAATAATAACTACTTCAACCGCTTTTTCAATACCACGTTTCAAATCCATTGGATTTGCACCGGCAGCTACGTTTTTAGTTCCTCCAGCTACAATAGCTTGCGCTAAAACAGTAGCAGTAGTTGTTCCATCACCCGCAATATCAGCAGTTTTTGAAGCCACTTCTTTTACCATTTGCGCTCCCATGTTTTCAATTGGATCTTTCAATTCAATTTCTTTAGCCACAGAAACACCATCTTTAGTAATAGTTGGAGAACCGAATTTTTTATCGATAACTACATTTCTACCTTTTGGACCTAAAGTAGCTTTAACTGCATTAGCTAAAGCATCTACACCGCGTTTTAAACCGTCACGCGCTTCTACACCATATAATATTTTTTTTGACATAATTCTTTTTTTTAATTTTTGATTTAAGATTGTTGATTGTTGGTGTTCTTAAGAATTTTTCTATCAACTGACAACTATCAACTAACAACTATTATTTAAACGATTGCAAAAATATCGCTTTCTCGCATGATTAAATATTCTTTGCCTTCAACTGTAATTTCAGTTCCAGCGTATTTACCATAAAGAATGGTATCGCCATTTTTTACAGTTAACGGAATTAAATTACCTGAATGTTCAGCATTTTTTCCAGGACCAGCAGCTACTACAGTTCCGCGTTGTGGTTTTTCTTTTGCAGTATCAGGAATAATAATTCCACCAACTGTTTTTTCTTCTGCTGGAGCGGGTTCTACCAGAACTCTGTCTGCCAATGGTTTTAAGTTAATTGCCATGTATGTTTGTTTTAATTATTGATTTTTAAATGATACTCTCCATTTAACTAACATTATGCCAAGCGCCAATATGCTGACACATTTACATTTATTATAAAAAAATGTATGTATATAAAAATTATTTATTAGTTTAAATCACTGATAACAAATTATTTGAACTAATAATTGATTTGTCAAAATGTAAGCCATGCAACTGCTTTCACTGTTTTTTTGACTGTAAATGTAATAAATCACTATTTTTGATTTTTGATTAAACCCATAAATACATTTTGCATTTATCGTTTGAAGATATGATTCAAGGTTGCAAGGAAGGCGACAGAAAAGCGCAAAAAGCTTTCTACGATTACTTTGCATCAAAAATGTTAGGAGTTTGTATGCGTTATGCCAAAGACCGCTCAGAGGCAGAAGATATGCTGCAAGAAAGTTTTATTAAATTGTATCAAAGCATGCATACTTACCGTGGAGAAGGTAATTTTGAGGGTTGGGTAAGGAGAGTAGTTGTATTTAATGCCATTAATTTTTACAAGCACAGACTTCGTCATTTTAAAGAAGACTTAGATGTGCAAGATTATGATGCTAAATACGATGATGACATTATTTCGAAAATATCGGTGAAAGAAATTTTAGCTTTTGTGCAACAAATGCCTGATGGATATCGGTTAATTTTTAACTTATATGCAGTGGAAGGATTTACACATAAAGAAATTGGAGAACAGCTTGGAATAGCCATTGGAACCAGTAAATCGCAGTATTCGCGTGCGAGAGATTGGATGAAAAAAGCTTTAAGCAAGCACTATCATATTTTAAATGAACCATTTGAACAACCAAAATAAATTTGAACAAAAGCTCAAAGAGCAATTTGACAATTTTGAGGCTAAACCAAATGAAGCCTTATGGGAAAATATTGCCCAAAATATACCAAGCGATAATTTTGAAAAAACGCTTGCTACAAAATTAAATACGCTCAAATATGAACCCAATGAAAGCATTTGGTTAGCCATAGAAAAACGCTTGCCTTTTATTGTTCAAGTAAATAAAAAGTTGATTTATTTATGGACTTTTGTGGTGCTTTCATTTGGTGTTTTTGCAGGGATTTTAATTAATAAATTGGTTAGCGATTCAAAATTAAGTGATGCTTTAAGTCATCCAAAAGCTTTTGTTTGGCTTGAAAGTAATGAGCTCCCGATAAATCGGGAGGCCATAAGCAATAAGAAATTAGCAATAAGTCATCCTGAGCTTGTTGAAGGAAGCAAAATTGGAAATGCTACTAATGAAAATGAAAATCAAGCGTTGAATTCAAGCAAAATACCTAATAATCTTTTATTTCAAAATACAACTAGTCAAAAAGTTAAAGTAAATAATCGTGCTAAAAATAATCATCATTCTAACTCGGTTGCAGTTACTCAACCCCCTATTTTAGTAAATAAAATAACTGCGCAAAATTCAGTTGTTACTGTTGAAGGATTAATGACTACAGGCACTATTGTTTCAGCTAATTTACCACTTCAAAATAAAATGAATATTGAGCCTGAAAATCCACCTATAATTGTAAGCAATAATGTTCCAACTAATATTGAAAATTCGACAAATATTGCTACTAAACCTCTACCTGAACCTAATAAAGATTCTGTTGCCGAAAACACCAATTTAACTAAAACTGAAAAAATTGTTGCAACTCCAAAAAATACAAATGTTTTAGCACAACAAGTAAGTGATGAAAATTATACAGGGCCATCGCTTAAAAAAGAAAAATTAACCATCATAGCTTATGCTGGTTTGGGATATAGTTACATGCGTTATGCAGCAGGAAATGAAAAGGGAAATAGCACAACAAATCAACTATTAAGAGAACAAACTGAAAGCAGTGAATCAGAAATTACTGGTGGTTTTTTAATTGGCTACGATTTAACAAAACGTTTTACTATCAGCTCAGGATTGATCCTTGCAAACTTTAAACAAACCATGAATTTTAGTAAAGAAAAAGCTAAAAATCCAACGAGTAATTTTGAAGAAAATTTGATTTATTTCAACGATACCATTACAACCGGAAATACTAACTCTACTACGTTAAAATATTCATTTACAGAAATTCCTTTATTTATAACTTATAAAGCCATAG
>JBIILW010000028.1:0-12656 GCA_044338265.1 Bacteroidia bacterium
TTAATTGTAAAACTAAACTGTCGTATGCCAATAAATTATTGTTTAATAATGCAATTGAAGCCATAGTAATGGTTTTTATTTGATTGAAAACAGAATCACCTTTTAACGGTATCAATTCATTATTGATATAATTATCTGAACTATCTAAGTATAAAAGTCCAATAGATAAATATATTTTTGATTGGTTATAAAATGTAGAATTATTGCTAATTTTATTGAATGAAAATACGGACTCTTTAAATTGTTTTACATTGAAGTAGGTTTTACCTTTATAATAATAAATGCTATCTAAAATTGATTTGTTTTCAGTTACTAACTCACATTTATTCAAATACAATAATGCTAAATTGTTTTCTTTTTGATTGATTAGATTTTGGTAAAAATCAATGCTAAAACTTGATTGTGCTTTGCTAAAACTAAAAGCTAAAACTAATAAGAAAAGTATAATAGTTCTCCTCATTTATTTGTGTTTACAACCATAATCATCTACTGAGTCTGGATACCTATTTTGACTATTTAACTTTTTAAAATCTAAATCGAGTGCAGTAATTTTGTTGCATTTTTGAACCCTATCTGCTGCCAAAAACATTCCTTTTATTAAGCCATATTTTTTAATGCTTGCTTTGGCAAATTCACTACAAGATGGAGTAAATAAACAATTAGCGTTTACTTGGCTAGATATGACATTTTGATAAAAAAACATCAATCCAGAAAACGTTAAATTGATTGGATTATAAGTTTGCCATTTACTTTTATTTAAATTGCTGTATGGCCTTATATTTAATTTTGAAATTGGTAACTCATCTTTTTGTTTAATTAATAACAAATCAGCTCTTTCAATTTGAGCGTTTCCAATAATGCAAAAGAATATGAATAATAAAATTATAATTAATTTCATTGTTTAATTTTTAGTTACAACTTTAGCATTTGCTGGAATTACATAATCAAAGTATGAACTCGTTGCCGAATTATTTACTTTAATATTTGAAAAAACTGTTTTTTCAATAATTGAATCTCCTTTTTCACCATATTCAATATGTGTTATAGCTAAAGGGAAATTATAGTTTAAAACTTTAGTGTAGTTGTAATAGTAACTTCTTTTGACTACAAAATTATTATTGTTTACAAATTTTAAAAACACTGGTTTTCCTTGTTGATATACCAATTCAACAGCACTAAATAATTTCATGTATTGGGCAGGTGGAAACCATGTAGTAATTAAAAAACCATTTTCAAATTTGGAAGTATTTAGTCTAAACCCTAAAGTTCGTAAACCTAATTCATTGTTTTTATCTTTTAAAAAATAGTATAATGAAGATGTTTCTGTACCTTGTGTAAAATTATAATCTTTATAAACTTGATTTTCTTTTGGGTTATAAATACTCAAATCGCCTTTTGTATTGTTAATGATAAATGTTTCAAATGGTGCAAGAATATGTGTAACCATTTTTCCCTGGTCATTATAAAACATTTCGGCATTGGTAATAATTAATTTACCATTTATTACTTTTTTGCTCAGCATATTTAAACTAATACGTTCAAAATTTTCTTCAATTGATTTAAAACTTAATAAACCCAAAACTAAAAAAACTGTAACCAAAATGAATTGGTTACAGTTTTTAAAAACACTTTTATATATCTTATTACTTAGCATAATTTACCGCTCTTCTTTCTCTAATTACAGTTACTTTAATTTGACCTGGATAAGTCATTTCAGTTTGAATTCTATTTGATAATTGTAATGAAATCATTTCTGATTCTTCATCCGTTACTTTTTCACTTTCTACCATTACGCGTAACTCGCGCCCTGCTTGTATAGCAAAAGCAGTAGTAACTCCTTTAAAACTTAGCGCCATGTCTTCTAAAGTTTTCAAGCGTTTCATGTAGTTTTCAGTATCTTCTCTTCTAGCACCTGGGCGAGCTCCGCTAATTGCATCGCAAGCTTGTACTATTGGCGATAAAATACTTGTCATTTCTATTTCATCATGATGGGCTCCAATGGCATTCACTACTTCTGGATGTTCCTTATATTTTTCAGCTAGCTTCATACCTAATAAAGCATGTGGAGTTTCAGCATCATCATCTGGCACTTTTCCAATATCATGTAATAATCCAGCACGTTTTGCTAGTTTTACATTTAAACCTAATTCAGCAGCCATGGTAGCACATAAATTGGCAACTTCTCTACTGTGCATTAATAAATTTTGACCGTAGCTACTTCTGTATTTCATACGTCCAACCATTCTTATCAATTCAGGATGTAAACCATGAATTCCTAGGTCAATACAAGTACGCTCACCAATTTCAACTATTTCGTCTTCAATTTGTTTTTTGGTTTTTGCTACTACTTCTTCAATTCGCGCTGGGTGAATTCTTCCGTCAGTAACTAATCTATGAATAGCCAAACGAGCTATTTCTCTTCTAATTGGGTCAAAACATGAAAGGATGATTGCTTCTGGGGTATCATCTACTATAAATTCTACACCTGTTGCAGCTTCTAATGCCCTAATATTTCTTCCTTCTCTTCCAATAATTCTTCCTTTTAATTCATCGCTTTCAATGTTAAATACTGAAATTGCATTTTCTATTGCATGTTCGGCAGCTGTGCGTTGAATTGTTCCTAAAATAATTTTTTTAGCTTCTTTGTTTGCTGTTAGTTTGGCCTCGTCTACAATGTCCTTAACCCTGCTTAATGCTTCCGTTTTGGCTTGTTCTGTTAATGTTTCAACCAATTGTTTTTTAGCTTCTTCAGCTGTTAAGCCAGCTATTTTTTCTAATTGTTTTTGTTGATTCAATAAAGCCTTATCGGCTTCTTGTTGCTTAACATTTAAGTTTTCTTGTTGCTTTTCTAACGATTGTTTTACTTGATCTAAATCCGAATCTTTTTTAGTTAATGCATCGGTTTTTTGTTTCAAATTATTTTCAATTTGTTTCAAACGATTTTCGTTCTGAATTACAGCAATGTTTCGTTGATTTACATCTTTTTCATGGTCTGATTTTAACTGTAAAAACCTTTCCTTGGCTTCCAGTTCTTTCTTCCTTTTGATAATTTCAGCTTGTGACTCAGCATCTTTCAATAGTGTGTTTGCTTTGTTTTTTTGTAAATTGTTATTTACTATAAACATCACAACCGCGCCACCACCAAATGTGAGCATAGCAATAATAACTACTAAATAAATTTCCATTTGTTTTGGGTTTAACTTTTTTAAATTTTAAATAATCAGCAAACTAGTTTTTACTAGTATTACTCAGTTAAACGAGGAAAAATTTCTTTACAGTTGAACCGCAGCAAGCAGTTTTTGTAACTCAAGCAATTCTTTGCTTGTTTGCTGCGTGTTTGCTTCCAAAAGCAAACTTATTTTTTGATATTCAGTAGCTAGTTCTATTGCAAACATGGCCAATGCATCTTGGTTATCTTTTAATGAAAATTGCTTACCATAAGCTTGCATTTTTTCATTTATCATTTTACTTAAAGCCCTAATATTTTGCTCCTCGTTTGCAGCGATGGTTAGCGGATATTTGCGCCCAGCTATATTGATATTTATTGATATTTCGTTCAATCTGTTAAGGTTTATTCTTTATTCGCCTAACATTTTTATGCAATCATCTATTAGCTTTATTTTGTCAGTTAATTCTGATTTTAACTGCTTTTTTTCTGAAATCGACAATTGCATTTCACTCGCAAGTTTAATAATTTTATTGTTATCTTCTAATTGTTCTATTTTATTTTTTTTGTTTTCAATATTCTTTCGCAACTCATTTACCTCATTTTGTAACTCCATATTGCTAGTGGTCAATTTTTTATTTTGATTCAATAACTTTAAAACTTTTAGTTTTATTTCTGAAATTAATAATGAATTTGAATCCATTTTTCTTTTTTTTCTAAATTATCCTCTTAAAATAGCTCCTGTTTCTTTCTCAAAGTTCTTAATTAATTTATTCATAACCGAATCTATTTCTTCATCAGTTAATGTTTTATTTTCATCTTGCAGCATAAAACTTAAAGCATAACTCTTTTTGCCTTTTTCTATTTTATCGCCTTTATACACATCAAAAACATTTACTTGTTTGATTAAATTGCTTTCTGTTTTTAAAGCTATTTTTTCTAATTGAGAATAGTTAATTGCCTCATCAATTAATAATGCCAAATCTCTTCTAACAGTTGGAAATATTGGTACAGATTTTATATATGATTTTTCAGTTTTGTTAAATTCCATCAATAAATCAATATTGATATCTGCAAAAAATACAGGTGAATTCAAATCAAATTTATTGGTTAAATTTTTATTTATTTCACCAATAACTGCTACTTGTTTTTTCTTGTAAATAACTGCAATTGCAAAATTAAATTGTTGGTGTTCTATACTTACAAATTCTAATTTATTTATTTTGCTTTTAGCAAATATATTTTGAACAAATCCTTTTAATATAAAATAACTTGAAGGCTTATTATTGTTAGTCCAACTTTCGTTCTCAATGGTTCCTGTTAATGCTAAAATTAGATGCGATTGCTCCACATAGTTTTCCAACAAATTAATTCCACCGGCTTCTCTTTTTTCGCCTTTGTAATAGGTTTTACCAAATTCAAAAAACTTTAAATTATTCAGTTTTCTATTGTTATTATATTGCAAGGCTTCCAATACATTTGGCAACATATTTAAACGCATAATGTCTAAATCACTGCTCAAAGGATTTAACATTTTTACTGCACTTTGCAATTCATCTTCACTGTAATATGCCGATTTTGTTAAGGTGTTGGTAGCTATTTCATTAAAACCATTTGCACTTAAATAATCCGCCAAATTGTTTTTAAGTTTCACTTTATTTTCGGTTTCATTATAGGAAATGGTTGATTTGATATCATTTCCTATTTCAATATTATTTAATCCATAAATACGTAAAATTTCTTCTGTAACATCAGCTGATCTGGTTACATCGGAGCGATAGGGTGGAATTGAAATTTTTAAAATCTCACCTTTATCTTCTACTATCTCAATGTCTAATGCTTTTAGAATTTCTACAACTCTTTCTTTTTCAATTTCTTTACCAATTAATTGATTCGATTTAGTCAATGAAAAATCAATGATTGTGTTTTCAATTTTTGTTGGATAAACATCATTAATGGCTGAACTTATATGGCCACCGGCAATTTCAATAATTAAATTTGCTAGTCGTTTAATAGCATCTACTGTAATGTTTGGATCTGTTCCTCGTTCAAATCTAAAACTTGCGTCAGTACTTAATCCGTGGCCTTTTGCAGCTTTTCTAATGGTGGCCGCATCAAAGTATGCACTTTCTAAAAATATATTTTTTGTGGTAGCCGAAATTCCTGAATCCAATCCACCAAATACACCAGCTAATGCCAATGGTTTTTCCGCATCACATATCATGCACTCGGAACCTTTTAAAACGCGTTCTACTTTGTCAAGTGTAGTAAATTTACTGCCTTCAATTGCTTTTTTTACAATTATTTTATTGCCAATAATTTTATCTGCATCAAAGGCATGTAATGGTTGACCTAATTCATGTAACACATAATTGGTAGCATCTACAATATTATTTATTGGATTTATTCCAATTACTTTCAACCTGTTTTGCATCCATTCTGGTGATGATTTTACTTCAATATTTGAAATACTTAAACCAGTATATCGCTTGCATCCTTCAGTGTCTTCTATAATAACTTCAATGGGTTTTTCAGTTGAATTATTAATCAATTGCCAATTGCTAATTGCCAATTGCCAATTGCCAATCGCTCTCAAATCTCTGGCAGTTCCCAAATGACTGGCAGCATCGCCTCTGTTGGCGGTTAAGCCTATTTCAAACACAAAATCATTATAAACTTTAAAATAGGTAGATGCGGGTTGTCCTATTTCATAATTTTCCGGTAAAATCAAAATTCCATCATGGCTTTCGCCTAAACCAATTTCGTCTTCAGCGCAAATCATTCCCTCACTCACCTCACCTCTAATTTTTGATTTGCTAATTTTGAATGCTTCACCTTTATTGGGAAATAATGTTGCTCCAACAGTGGCTACTAATACTTTTTGTCCAACGGCTACATTGGGAGCACCGCAAACTATTTGTTTGTCCTCGCCAGTGCCAATATCAACC
This sequence comes from Bacteroidia bacterium, assembly GCA_044338265.1. Classification (GTDB taxonomy): domain Bacteria; phylum Bacteroidota; class Bacteroidia; order UKL13-3; family UKL13-3; genus JAAFJM01. The sequence goes on from JBIILW010000028.1 coordinate 6,115, forward strand.
TTACAAACACTTAATTTATCAGCATTTGGATGTTTTTCTCTTTCTTTTACATAACCAATTACTATTCCTTCTAAACCACCTTTTATGCTTTGATAATTTTCTAAATGTTCTACTTCTAATCCGCAACCAGTAAGCATTTGGCTTATTTCACTTGGAGTGGAATTGATGTCAATGATGTCTTTTAACCAATTATAACTTATTTTCATTAATGAATTTTATGTTTTTAGTATGTTGCAATTTTGCAATAAATATATTGTACAAAAATAACAAAATGAACATAAGGATTGCTATTTTTGAAAATGAAAAAAACTTTAATTGTTGGAGCCTCGCCAAATTCAGACAGATATGCTTTTAAAGCAACGGAAATGCTGAAAGATTATAAGCATGAAGTTTATGCTTTTGGTTTAAAAAAAGGAAATATTGGTGATACTCAAATTCAAACTGATTGGCCTGAAAATAAAGATTTTGATACAATAACTTTATACATTGGCCCACAAAACCAAGCTGATTATTATAATAAAATTATTCATTTAAATCCTAAAAGAGTCATCTTTAATCCAGGAACAGAAAACAATGAATTTGAAAATTTATTGTTAAAAAATAATATAGAAGCCATTGAAGCTTGCACTTTGGTTATGCTAAGTACTAATCAATTTTAATATCAATACAATTTTTTAAATTTAGCTAATACAAGATTTGATTGAAAGCGTTAATTTTTTATTGTATTTCTCTTTTCAAAAAGTCGTTATAAGCTAAGCTAATTCCTTGTGTTAATTCTATTTTCGAATTCCACCCTAATGAATTTATTTTACTTACATCCATTAATTTACGGGGTGTTCCATCTGGTTTTGATGTATCAAATTTTATTGAGCCTTCATATCCCAAAATATTTTTTATAGTAATGGCTAATTCTTTTATTGAAATATCTTTTCCACTTCCAATATTTAAAAATTGGCTTTCATTATAGTTTTGCATTAACATAAATGCAGCATCAGCCAAATCATCTACAAATAAAAATTCTCTCAAGGGATTTCCCGTTCCCCAAATTGTTACCTCAGGTAAATTTTGTGTTTTAGCCTCATGAATTCTTCTAATCAATGCGGGTAAAACGTGGCTATTTTCTGGATGATAATTGTCGTTATAACCATATAAATTGGTAGGCATTACCGATATATAGTTACAATTATATTGACTTCTATAAGCCTCACACATTTTTATTCCTGCAATTTTTGCAATGGCATAAGGTTCGTTTGTTTCCTCTAAAACACTGGTTAACAAATATTCTTCTTTTAATGGTTGTGGTGCTAGTTTTGGGTAAATACAACTTGAGCCAAAAAACATTAACTTCTTAACATTGTTCACATAACTTTGATGAATTACATTGTTTTGAATCATCAAATTTTCATATAAAAACTGTGCCCTGAATGTATTATTTGCCAATATTCCACCCACTTTTGCGGCAGCCATAAAAACATAATCTGGTTGCTCTTTTTCAAAAAAATGAGCAACTTCCGTTTGATTGGTTAAGTCTAATTCTTTTGATGACTTGGTAATTAAATTGGTAAAACCCTCGGCTTGTAATTTTCTAACTACAGCAGAACCAACCATTCCGTTTGAACCAGCTATAAATATTTTATCAGCTATATTCATTTTTACTATTCAAAATTATTAAAAGTATGGTGACCAGCCTGCTTTAAAAAGCGTTCTTTTTTCATTAATTTCAAATCGCTTTCCATCATATCAGTAACCAATGCTTGTAAATCGTATTTTGGTATCCACCCTAATTTTGTTTGGCTTTTGGTAGCATCACCAATTAATAATTCTACTTCTGTTGGTCTAAAATATCTTGGATCAACTGCAATTAATTCATCACCAATTTTTAAACTAAAATCTTTATCAATTTCTAATTCTTTTATTTTATTAAAATCAATGGCTTCAATATAGCCAATTTCATTTTCATCGCTTCCTTTAAAAGCAATGGTAATTCCTAATTCAAGAAAAGCCAATTTTACAAAATCACGAATAGAAGTTGTTTTGCCAGTGGCAATTACATAATCTTCAGCTACATCTTGTTGTAAAATTAAATACATCGCCTCAATATAATCTTTAGCATGTCCCCAATCTCTTTGAGCATTTAAGTTTCCAAGATATATTTTGTCCTGCATTCCTAAAACTATTTTACTTGCAGCCCTGGTAATTTTACGGGTTACAAAAGTTTCGCCTCTTAATGGACTTTCGTGGTTAAATAATATTCCATTACAAGCAAACATATTATATGCTTCGCGGTAATTTACGGTAATCCAATAAGCATAAAGTTTGGCAACTGCATATGGTGAACGAGGATAAAAAGGAGTAGTTTCACTTTGAGGCACTGCCTGTACCAAACCATAAAGTTCAGAAGTAGAAGCTTGGTAAATGCGAGTTTTATTGGTTAAACCACAAATTCTAATGGCTTCTAATATTCTTAAAGTACCTAATCCATCAGCATTGGCAGTGTATTCAGGTTCTTCAAAACTTACATGAACATGGCTCATTGCAGCCAAGTTATATATTTCGTCAGGTTGTGTTTCTTGAATGATTCTTATTAAATTAGAACTGTCAGTTAAATCGCCATAATGTAACTTAAGGTTTAAGTTTTTTTCATGAGGATCTTGATACAAATGATCAATTCTATCGGTATTTAAAAGCGAACTTCTACGCTTGATACCGTGAACCATGTATCCTTTTTTTAATAAAAATTCGGCTAAATAAGCACCATCTTGTCCTGTAATTCCTGTAATAAGCGCGATTTTCAATGAAATAATTTTATTTATTTGTGATGCTGCAATTGTAATAAAATAGCGCCAAATTAAAAAGAAACATTTTAATTATATTAAATTAAAGTAAGTGTAAAAATTAAACTTTTCACTTCTCCATTCTTTTTTTGAAAATAGCAATCATTTCTGATTTCGTATTTTCAGTAAATTTTGAATTATATATTAGTTTAAATTCTTTGCCCATTTCAATGCTATCGTATAGTTTTGCTTTTACATTTCTGCTATAAAATATAGCGATGAGCTCGTTTTTATAAAAAATAATAATAATGCGAGGTTCTTTTTTTTGTAAAATAAAATTAGGCTCATTGATTATAAATGATTGGTACTTTTGATTGGAATCTTCTACCTCGTAATTGAATTTTTTAATATGAACTCTAAAAGTATCGAGCTTTGCATTTTGCTTCGCAACGGCTAAAATTTTATTTAAATCAATTTCAGGAACAGAACTTGGATTGATACAAGCCTGCGATATTACACCACTGATATCAAATACATACGCAGTATCTAATTCCGCAATAAACTTATAAGGAGTAAAATCTTGTATGGCATTGCCAATATGTTTTCCTTGACTATTGTATAATTTGGCCTTAGCTAAAATTTGCTGGTCATCGTAAACCCATTCTTTTTTTACCCAAACACGTAATAATATTTGCTGAAAATTTTGATTGATTGGTTTACAATCAAAATAGGTATTTCCCAATAATTGAAAAATATCTTTTCCAATTTTATTTTCCTTAACTGAGCAATATCCATAGGTAGTTTCACCATTTACTTTGATTGCTAAAAGCATAAAAATAAAAACGTAACTACACCAAAGCGTAATTACGTTTTTATTAAAATTTATGCTCAAAAAATTATTTTTTACTTCCAAGTAGGTTTTTTATTACACCAAATAAAACTGGTAAAACTGATACTAAAACAATGCCAAGAACTATTTTTTCAAAATTATGCTGAACCCAAGGAATATTTCCTAAAAAATAACCTGCCAAAGTTATTACAGTAACCCAAAGTATAGCACCTATAATACAAAAAGTTATGTAACGACTATATTTCATGCTTCCAACTCCAGCTACAAATGGTGCAAATGTGCGAACTATTGGTACAAAGCGAGCTACAATGATGGCTAACGAACCATGCTTTTCGTAAAATGAATGTGTTTTATCTATGTATTCTTTTTTTATAGTAAATATGCCAAATAACTTAGCACCTTCGCCTTTTTTAGCTAAAAATTTACCTATAAAATAATTCGTATTATCGCCTAATAAAGCGGCTATGATTAATAAAACTATGATTAAGCCAACATCTAAATTGTTATTTACGTTACCAGCTAAAACGCCAGCAGTAAATAATAAAGAGTCGCCAGGTAATAATGGCAGCACTACTAAACCAGTTTCACAAAACACAATTAAAAACAACAAACCATATATCCAAGTTCCATGATTTTGAACAAATAACTCTAAAAAACCTTTGGTATTGGTGAGTAATTCTTTAAAAATTTCAATTATTTCCATGCTGCAATTTTAAAGCATAACATTTAATAAGCACTAATTTTGTTTTTATTTTTTCCACTAATAAAAACAAATTGTATAAAAATTGCTTGTATCTAAATATAAAATTTAAATTTGTAAAGCATAATTTTAATTATACAAAACTTAATATGGAAGTAAAAGAACCAGACATGGCATACAATAATTATTCATATGCCGACTATTTAACCTTTAAAATGGAAGAAATGGTGGAATTGATTAAAGGCAAAGTTTTTAAAATGACTGCGCCAAAAAGAATTCATCAAAAAATTTCAGGTAAAGTATTTTATGAATTATATTCATTTTTGAATAATAAAAAATGTCAAGTTTATTCTGCTCCATTTGATGTGCGTTTGCCTGTAAAATCTAGGAAAAATGAGGATATATTCACCGTAGTTCAACCCGATATTTGTGTTATTTGCGATTTAGAAAAATTAGACGAATATGGTTGCATTGGTGCTCCCGATTTAGTCATTGAAATATTGTCGGAAGGTAATAACAGAAAAGAACTAAAATATAAATTTGATGTGTATGAAGAATCTGGCGTAAAAGAATATTGGATCATCAACCCAATGGGACAAACTTTAACCATCAATACTTTGGTAAATGGAAAATACCAAAGCTCCAAATTACTCACAAGTGGCGATGAAATAAGTACTCCAATTTTGCCAGATTTTATTTTAAAACTGGAAGATGTTTTTGATAATTTAGATTAATGATATAATACTTAATATGGAAGTAAAAGAACCAGACATGGCATACAATAATTATTCATATGCCGACTATTTAAACTTTAAAATGGAAGAAATGGTGGAATTAATTAAAGGCAAAGTTTTTAAAATGACTGCCCCAAAAAGAATTCATCAATCAATTTCGTTTGAAGTTTCCCGCAGAATTGGAAATTATTTGGTTAATAAAAAATGCAAAGCATATTCCGCTCCATTTGATGTGCGTTTGCCTGTAAAATCCAGGAAAAATGAAGATATTTTCACCGTAGTTCAACCCGATATTTGTGTTATTTGTGATCTAGAAAAATTAGATGAATATGGTTGCATTGGTGCTCCCGATTTAGTCATTGAAATATTATCGGAAGGTAATAACAGAAAAGAACTAAAATATAAATTTGATGTGTATGAAGAATCTGGCGTAAAAGAATATTGGATCATCAACCCAATGGGACAAACTTTAACCATCAATACTTTGGTAAATGGAAAATACCAAAGCTCCAAATTACTCACAAGTGGCGATGAAATTAGTACTCCAATTTTGCCGGAATTTATTTTAAAATTAGAAGATGTTTTTGATAATTTAGCCTAAATGTCAGTAAAAATAAATGGCATTTAGCTTGACAATAGTAAACATCAATATATATTTGACAAAAAACTAAAAATAATAATTATAAAACATGGATGTAGGAAAAGAGTTTAGAAAATATGCCATCAAACATCAAGGCATTAGTAGTTTAAAAGTAGATGCGTACATAGGAAATATGCCGCAAAACATGACACGTACAGTGATTGAAGAACGCCCAATGAACTTTAGAGAAATTGACGTATTTTCTCGTTTAATGGCTGATAGAATTTTATTTTTAGGAACTGCCATAGATGATTATATGGCCAATATTGTTCAAGCACAACTTTTGTTTTTAGAATCGTTAGATGCGCGCAGAGACATTCAAATGTATATCAATAGTCCAGGTGGATCAGTATATGCTGGTTTAGGAATTTATGATACCATGCAATGGATTCAACCTGATGTAGCAACAATTTGTACTGGTTTAGCTGCTTCAATGGGAGCTGTACTTCAGTGTGCTGGCGCAAAAGGAAAACGTACTGCTTTACGTCATGCTCGTATTATGATTCACCAACCTTTAGGTGGCGCACAAGGACAAGCTAGTGATATAGAAATTACTGCGCGTGAAATTCAAAAATTGAAGAAAGAATTATACGATATTATTTCACACCATAGCGGACAAACTTTTGAAAGAGTGCAAGCTGATAGCGACCGTGATTATTGGATGATAGCGGAGGAAGCTAAAGCATACGGAATGCTTGACGATGTGTTAATTAAACCAAAGAAAGAAGAAGCAAAGTAGATTTTTGAAATTCGAAAATCTAAATAAGAAATTCGAAATACAAAGTATACAATTTGTCCTCGGTTGGTTTGTTTAACAAAACAAAAGTGGATTGGTGAGGACACC
>JBIILW010000267.1:0-3467 GCA_044338265.1 Bacteroidia bacterium
TTTTTTTTTGAAAAATATATTTGCTTTTATTTCAAAAAAAATTACTTTTGCACTCCAAAATAACAAATAAAATGAAAGCAGGAATTCATCCAGAAAATTATAGAAAAGTTGCATTTAAAGACATGAGTAATGGTTATACTTTTGTAACTGGTTCAGCAGTAGACACAAAAGAAACAATTACAATGGAAGATGGTATTGAATATCCACTTTTTAAAGTTGAGATTTCTTCAAAATCACATCCTTTCTTCACAGGACAAAATATGTTAATTGATACAGCTGGTCGTATTGACAAGTTTCAAAAACGTTACGGAAAGAAATAATTTATTTATTTTTTCAATATTTAAAGCCTTCCAATTTGGGAGGCTTTTTTATTTTTAGCTGTTTTCAGTTTTATTTTTTATAATTTTACCCCATGAATTACATATTATTCGATAATCCAACTGACAGACAAAACCTATTACCTTTAACTTTTACTAGGCCCGTTGCAAATATTAGAATAGGTATTTTAACCATTGCTGAAAAATGGGAAAAGCATTTAAAATCAAATGTTTCTTATTTAACAATGGATTATTTGCAAAATAAATTTCCCATTGCTTTGCAAAATGAAAATGTTTTTATCAATGGAAGCATTTGTCCGAATGAGGATTTAATCAACGAAATTTTAAACCTTCAAATGGGACAAGCTTTATACAAAAATGAAGTAATGCTTGCCTTTAAAAGTGCCCTTGCTATTGATTTTAAGAACATTGCTACGCAATTAGAATTGATCGAATCAAAAGCTGAAAACTTTATTCATATCAAATTCAGTTACGATATTTTTTCCCTGAACGGACAAGCCATTGAAGAAGATTTTAAGTTTTTAACAGCTGGTAGAAAATCACAACCCATTTCAAATACCAACCAAGTGATCCATCCTGAAAATGTATTTTTGGAAGAAGGTGCCATTGTAGAATGTAGCATTTTAAATGCTACTGCTGGCCCAATATATATAGCCAAAGATGCTGAAGTAATGGAAGGTTGTAAAATACGTGGGCCGTTTTCATTAGGCGAACATGCTGGTTTAAAAATGGATGCTAAAATTTATGGACCTACTACCGTTGGTCCGCGTTGTAAAGTAGGTGGCGAGGTAAATAATGCAGTATTTTTTGCTTATAGCAATAAAGGTCACGATGGATTTGTGGGCAATGCAGTAATAGGAGAGTGGGTAAATATGGGCGCTGACACTAATAACTCCAACTTAAAAAACACCTACGATGAAGTAAAATTGTGGAGTTACGACAGACAAAAATTTGAAAAAACTGGCTTAACTTTTTGTGGTTTAATCATGGCCGATCATGCTAAATGTGGCATCAATACTATGTTTAACACTGGAACTGTAGTAGGAGTGGGTGCCAATATTTTTGGTGCTGGATTCCCTCGTAACTTCATTCCTGATTTTGCTTGGGGTGGCGCACAAGGTTTTGAAACTTTTGTAATTAATAAATTTTTCAAAACTGCCGAAGCTGTTTATAAGCGTAGAAGTTTAGCACTAACCGAAGACGATAAAAATATTTTGACATTTGTATATAACGAAACCAAACAGCATCGTTATTGGGAAACAAAATAACAAATAGCAGCGGATTTCACAGATTACACGGATTAATTTTTGGAAACTTTGTCAAAGTTTTAAACTTTGACAAAGTTATATAAGGAAAAACCTTGCTGCCGATGTTGGCGTCCTCGCCAACATTATATTCAACTATTCTCTGCGTTCTTTGCGAAAATCTTTGTGCCCTTTGCGGTTTTAAAAAAAAATCAGTGAAATCAGTGAAATCAGTGAAATCTGTGCAATCTGTGGCTAAATCCTAAATCACGTTCACCTCAGGAATAATTGTTACTCCAAATTTTTCAAAAACAGATTCTTGAATATGCATGGCTAGTTTCCAAATTTCGTTTCCAGTAGCATTTCCATAATTTACCAAAACTAATGCTTGGTCTTTGTGAGAACCAGTATTTCCTACCACTTTACCTTTCCAGCCACATTGTTCTATGAGCCAACCTGCGGCTAATTTGGTATTTGTTTCGCTGGTTTTATAACCAACCAATGCTGGAAATTTTTCTTTTAAACTTAAGTATTCAATCGTTGGTATTTCAGGATTTTTGAAAAAACTTCCTGCATTTCCCAACACTTTTGGATTCGGTAATTTTGATTCACGAATAGCAATCACCGCATCGCTTACATTTTTTATAGTAGGATTTTCTATATTTTTACCGCGCAATACATCTTGAATAGCACCATAAGAAACGTTAACTTTGGCTTGTTTCAACAATTTAAAAGTAACTGAAGTAATGATGTATTTTCCTTTGGCCTCGTGCTTAAAAATACTTTCTCTATAACCAAATTTACATTCCGCGTTCGAAAATATTTTTTGCTCATTGGTTTCAATATTATAAGCTTCTACTTCATAGCAAGTATCTTTTATTTCTACTCCATAAGCACCAATATTTTGCATAGGTGCAGCACCCACACAACCAGGAATAAGCGAAAGATTTTCTATTCCAGCATAATTATTATTTACACAATACAACACAAACTGATGCCAAGCTTCGCCTGCCATGGCTTTGATGTAAACATGTTCAGTATCTTCATTTACTTTTTCAATGCCTAAAATAGCCATTTTTAAAACCAATCCATCGTAGTTTTTGGTCAATAAAATATTACTTCCACCACCAATTACTAAAGTATGTCGGTTTACTAAATCAAAGGTTTCAATGATAAATTTTAAGCCTTCAATTGAATTTATTTCAATAAAATCGGCTGCATCTACATCAATCCCAAAGGTGTTATAAGGTTGAAGTGATATTTTGGTTTTTACAATCATTTAAAGCAAAGGAAATTTTATTTTTATAAGTAACAAATTTTACTAGAAAAATTACAATCTTGTACCTGCGGGAAAATCTTATGGAAACTTCGGAAATTTACTAAAATCTGGTTTGCGTTTTTCTAAGAAAGAGTTTTTTCCTTCTTTGGCTTCATCGCTCATATAATATAAAAGTGTAGCATTTCCCGCTAGCTCTTGTATTCCTGCTTGGCCATCTAATTCTGCATTGAAACTAGCTTTGATCATTCGCAAAGCAACCGGACTTTTTTCAATCATTTTCTGACACCATTTTATGGTTTCGTCTTCCAATATTTCTAACGGAACTACTTTGTTCACTAAGCCCATATCTAATGCTTCTTGCGCATTGTATTGATCACATAAAAACCAAATTTCTCTTGCTTTCTTTTGTCCAACTACTCTAGCTAAATAACCAGCGCCAAATCCACCATCAAAGCTTCCAACTTTTGGTCCTGTTTGACCAAATTTTGCATTTTCAGCAGCTATAGAAATATCGCAAATTACATGCAATACATGTCCGCCACCAATGGCATAACCAGCTACCATGGCCACCACAGGTTTTGGAATTCTACGAATTTGCATTTGCAA
>JBIILW010000268.1:0-3459 GCA_044338265.1 Bacteroidia bacterium
CGACTTGCTAGACTATGTAGTTTTTGCAGTGCTCATATTTTATATTTTAACTGTTGGTGCTGTATTTGTTTTACGAAAAAATTTGCCTCATGCTGAACGTCCTTATCAAGTAATTGGATATCCAATATTGCCAGCGGTATACATCCTTATGGCTTTAATCATTTGCATAAGTTTATTGATTTTTAAAACAGCTTTTGCCTTTTCTGGCTTGTGTTTGGTATTACTAGGCGTGCCTGTATATTATATTTTAAAAAGGAAAAATGGTCAAAATAATTAGTCTTTATTTTCTAATTTTATTTTCTAATTTTTGCTTTTCAAGCAATGATTCATTGGGGTTTAAAAACACATCGTATTTTTTAAGAACTAACTTACATCATGGATTTATTTGGTCACATTCAGCAGGTGCGGAACATTCAAAAAATGCATTGGTATTGGGTTTGGAATTTGAATTACTTCGAAAACGCAACGATACTTTTGATAGGCACTTTAATAAAAAAGGTTTTTTAACAGGATTTGGAATCAATTATTTTTATTTTGACAATACCATTTTTGGAAACAATGTAAATGCATTTTATACCTTAGAATCTACTTTCTTTAAAACAAAAAAACTTAATTTTGCAGTCAAAGCAAATGGAGGGTTTAATTTTGTGAACAACCCGTACGATAAAATTTCAAATCCATTAAACAGGTCGTTTAGCAGTTATATTAATTTTTATTTAGGATTAGGATTAGTAGCAAATTACAAACTAAATGATGCCAATGAAATAAGCGCCAAAGTAATGCTGAATCATTTTTCAAATGGCGGAAATAAAAGTCCTAATCTAGGTGTAAATTTTTTTACAGCAGCTTTATCTTACCAAATTAATATTGCGCCAAATGTTTCAAAACCTTTAAATTTAAAGAAAAGAAATGGACCTTTTGAAAGCAAGAATAATTGGCAAATAGCGGCTTATGCAAACTATAAAAACACACCCGTAAGTTTGGATAAATATTTTTGGGTAAATGGAATTGCAGTCACTTATCATCATCCATTTGGCTTAAAAAAAGCACACGCTTTGGTCGTTGGAGCAGAATTAATCAACGACAAATCAATTGAATATAGAATGTGGTACGACAATCGAGATTCGTTAAATTACCAAAGAATTGGATCATTAATCGGACACGAATTTTTATTCCACCGTTTTACTTGGGGACAATATTTTGGTGTTTATTTATATAAAGAAGTTCCTTATTTTAACTGGATTTACCATAGGCATACAATTGCATATAAAATAAATAAAAATTGGAGTGTAGGCGTTTCATTATTTGCAAATAATCAAAATGCAAATTTTACAGATTATAGAGTTATTTATAGATGGAATACAAAAAAATAATTATTTTTTCCAGCGTTCAGACACTTCTAAATTATAGCTAATAAAATCCAAAAGTCCTTTGTCGTACATGGCATTTTCCAATGAATTTCCATTTTCATCCAAAACATCTTTTGTAAAATGCGATTCAAATATTTTTGGAGAAATAAAGGAATAACTGTTACTAAAACTTACTAATTTACCAACTACTTGTGACAATTGTAAGCATGGCATTTTACCTCCTTTTCCCGATGATACACCAACAAATGCAAAAGTTTTTTCATTGAATAAATCAATAAAATCCTTTACTCCTATTGCATTATACATATTCAATAATTCAGGCGTTGCACTCCAGTTATATTCTGGCGAAATGGTAATCACTAAATCTGCATTTCTCCATGCTGTTATCAAATTTTCCTGAAAAGTACTTAAACTATCTTTATTTATATTCCCTTGATTAATTAGTGGTAAATCATAAAAAGTAAAATCAATAACATTACTCAAATGGTTCAAGTTTGTTAAATGCAATTGAATGGCTTTTGCCACACGTAAAGTATTATTATTTGCTCTGGCCGAGCCACTGATGATTGCTACGTTCATTTAAAATATTTAGTTATTATATTTTTTAACATAACGATAGATGTTAAAGTTTTGCTGATTGCTAATTTGTTGGAGTTCATTTAAAATTTGCTCAAAATTTAAATCTTTAACTCTTTGGTTTTTAATTAACATCACCGCTTTTTCGGCCAATAATAAATTCTTTTTATCAAATAAATTATCTGCATGTTGATGTTTAAAAATTGCCAATTCTAGTGCTTGCATTCCTTCATATTTATGAGCAATGGTTTTTACCACCGGAGTTTCCCAATTATTGGTAGCATTACTATGCGTTAAAGCGCACAAATTTTTATAAAAAGTTTCAGCACCACTTCTATCCGATTTATTTAAAACAAAAACATCTGCAATTTCCATCACACCACTTTTTATGGTTTGAATGTCATCGCCAGCTTCAGGTACTAAAACCAAAACAGTGGTATCGGCTAAACTAGCAATTTCCACTTCACTTTGTCCCACACCAACAGTTTCAATGATTACATAATCAAATTGCGCAGCACGAATTAAATCTGCTACTTCAAAAATTTTAGGAGCCAGTCCGCCCAAACTTCCACGGGTGGCCATGCTTCTAATAAAAATATTTGGGTTTAAAAAATGTTCCCCCATTCTTAATCTATCGCCCATTAATGAACCTTTATTGAAAGGCGAACTTGGGTCAACGGCAATGATGGCTACTGTTTTATTTTGGCTTAATAAATGTTTTGCAAACGCATTAATTAATGTACTTTTTCCCGCACCAGGCGGACCTGTTACACCAATGATTGGAACTTTTTTATTAAAATTTATTCCTTCTAAAAGTGATTCATAGCCTTCACTGTTATTTTCTACTAATGAAATTGCACGAGCTAACGCACGTTTATTTCCATTTTGCAAATCAACTAATAACTGTGAAAACATATATAATAAATTATTTTAGCAAACTAAAGTACCAACTTTTTCACCTTGACAAACTTTTAAAAAGTTACCTTCTTTATTCATGTCAAAAACTACAATGGCTAATTTATTTTCTTGGCAAAGTGTAATTGCAGTCATATCCATTACGTTTAAACCACGTTCATAAACTTCTTGGTAACTAATGGTATCAAATTTAGTAGCATTGCTATCTTTTTCAGGATCAGCAGTATAAATTCCATCTACACGAGTTCCCTTTAAAACTAACTCCGCACCCACTTCTACTGCTCTTAATGAAGCTGCTGAATCTGTGGTAAAGTATGGGTTTCCAGTTCCTGCACCAAAAATTACAACTCTACCTTTTTCTAAATGTCGGATGGCACGTCTGCGAATAAAAGGTTCACTAATTTGTTCCATTTTTATGGCAGAAAGTAACCTTGTTTTGATACCATATTTTTCAAAAGCACCTTGTAAAGCCATTGCATTGATAACAGTTGCAAGCATTCCCATATAATCGCCTTGCGCCCTGTCAACTATTCCTCCAGCCACACCTTGAACACCTCTAAAAATATTTCCACCACCAATCACCACAGCAACTTCCACA
>JBIILW010000270.1:0-3456 GCA_044338265.1 Bacteroidia bacterium
CCAGGGTCTTTTTTTTCTAATTTATTTAAGTAATCATATACGTATTTTTGAATAAGAATATATTTTGGAGCTATGTAAACTTCAAAAAACTCTCTTAAACAATCATTCATTATTACACTTTGATGTTTTCCGATTGCTTTTTTTTCAAATTCTATATAAGCAGCACTACCATGTTTTATATCTTTTTCTATTAAATTACCCATATACCATTCATCAATGCATAAATCAATCGCGGTTAATAAATGAAAATTTTCAATTGAGGTGGCAACATGTGCTATAAAATTTAAGTTTTTTTCGTTTAATTTTTTCATAAAAGGATTTTAAAAATATGATTATCTATTCCTTGAATAACATATTTTTTATTTTATTTAAGTATTATTTTTAAAAATTTTTAAATTAATCTATTAATGGAAAAAATTCTTCTATTCGTCTCCAAACAATGAGGTCATCATCTTGGTCAAGGAGATGGTTTTTCTGAAAATTTTTCATCATCATTTTTGAGGGACTTGAGGATGTATATATGTCAAAAATGGCAGGATCGTTTTTTAGTTCGGTGGGCAAATATTTGTATATCAAATGATTATTAACCATAGCATAATATGCTAATTCTTTTAAACTCTTTAACTCATCACTTAAATAATGATAAATTAAAGGATTCCTTCTGATTAAGTTTTTCATAAAATGATAATCATTTCTGAAAGTAGCATTCGCATATTTTATGGCATCTGGATTTTGCATGATTGCTAAATTTACAAATTCAATATTTCCTTTAATATTTTCAGGCATTAATTGAAGTGAGACTCCATAATTAGATAAGGCAAGTTTGCAAATTTCTTCGTCATTGAAAACCGTTTTGTTTATTTTACTATAGAGATTTTTCAAGCTTTGTTCTGATAAATCTTCAACCATGATAGCCAATTTTACCAACTCTTTATATTCATCTTCTGAAATATTATCAATAAAATTTTGAGTAATAAAATTTTCAAAAACATAAACGGGTGTTATACTAATGCAGTATTTCAACAAATCAACATTTCTTTTAATTTCATCACTGGCATATTGCAGGGCATTAACCTGTTTATTGGTGGAAATTACAGATTTAATAAATTCTAAATTGTTACGTATTTCATGGGATGCAAATTGAAGGGCATACCCATCTTTAGAGGCGGCAAAGCCAACTATAAACTTGTCATTTCTGAGTTCTATAGACGCATGAATCAAAGACATTGAATCATTTTTTAGTGCATTTAATACTATCAAACTATTATTTTTAAGGTTATGAGAGGCAAATTCTAAAGCATTTGGATTGCAGTTAACAGCAATTAACACCAACTCTTCATTATCTCTTTGTTCAGGAGTTAAATTTTCCAAAAACATTCCTTCTTTACTCAATAATAATTTCATTAAATGAAGATCTGATTTCCTGTTCTCTGGCAATAAATTATAAACACCCTCAAGATTATCTGCATTACTCAGAATATAAGCAACGAAATCATCATTTAATAATAAAAAACTAAATTTTCTATCTAGTATTTGTGGAATTATTTGATGTTCATTTTGGTATTGTTTGAAAGCAAATTCTTTCATAAACTTTGGATGATCCATTAATTCATAAGGAAAGTTTTCTGGGTAATAAATTTTATTTAAATTTTTTATAATTTCATTATAATCTTCGGAATAATCAAACAAAACAGGAGCTAGTTTATTAAGTGCCTCGTCAATCATCTCCTCTTTATTGCATTCTGTTAATTGTTTTTCTTCAATTAATTTTACAGTCATTAACACGCCACAAAGGTCATAATTATTTACATAGGGCATTCCCAAAATAGCAAACCTGCCCGAATTACTACAAAACGTCTTTTTGAAAGTATCAATTTTCTCAGAATATACACCTGAAAGAACTGCATTTAAAAAACTAGTGAATTCGCTAATATTCAGTTCCATAATAGGACTTTCGGGTTCCATTACTCGATAAAACAGTCTGAACCATTCAGTTCTTATTTGATTTGTTTCTGGCATAAATAAGGTATTTAAAACCCACTCTTCAGTTTCAGGAAATAGTTTTTTCATAATTTTTTTTAGCAAATGTAGCAGAATTTTAAATATTTGAATTTTCTGTAACGTTACAATAAATATAGTTTTTGGTTTTAGAACGTGATTTTATTTTCCTCTATTATCAAATCCCATAAAATTGATAATTCTTCTTTGATATCAATATTTCAATTATAATTCCAAATCTCCCTGTTTTTTTTTACTTCTGAATCTTTAAGTAGTTAGTTATTAAATATTTTTCGCCTTTAAAACCTTTACCATATTTTAAGAAAAACAACTGAATTGGTATTACCCTTTTACTTTATTAAGAGTTCATTTTTTGCCATTGCATGCGTCTTCACCTGCAATAAGTTTACTTCTTAATACAATTTTTTTTATTTTCCTTTTCTATTTATTCTAACAAGTAATCTTTAGGATTTACTGGTGTTCCATTTATTCTTACTTCATAGTGGAGGTGAGGTCCTGTGCTTCTTCCTGTGCTTCCTATATATCCTATAACTTGACCTTTTGTTACAACGTCACCATTCTTAATAACTGAGTTATTTAAATGAGCATATACAGAAGATGTACTTTCTGTATGTTTAATTACAATGTAATTACCAAAACTATTGCTGTATTCAGAGAGTATTACCATTCCATCATCAGCGGCAAATACTTTTGTACCCCTTCCAGAGCCAAAATCAATTCCATTATGAGGTAATTTTTTCGATAAAATTGGATGAAAACGAATACCGAATTTAGAAGTAATTATTAATTTATTTTTGGGAACAGGAATCAATCTTGGAGAAATAATTTGATGTTGTTTTGAATTATCTATTTTAACAATATTAGTTGACTCATTTTTATTTACATCAATTTGATTACTTTGGATTTTACCTATTGGTACAACAATAGAATCTATTATTTTATTTTTTTTCGGCTGAATTAAAGTTTTTGTTTCAATCAATATTTCACGGTTTTCACTTATCACTTTTTTTATCTTATCTTCATATTTAATTATGTCTATAACTACGTTTGCACTGGATGTATCGCCTTTTAAAATATAATTATTTCTTAATTGAACCATAGCGTTGTAATACTCTTGGTATTCATCTTCTAATTTTTTTAAATCAATTTCACCTTGTTTTTTATAATCCTGAAATTCACTTTCACGTGTTTTTTTGTAATTTTCAAAATCTTCTTGCATTTTTTTCTTTTCATTTTCTTGCGCAATTACTGTATTAAACAGCAAGAAAAAGAATGAAAACAACACAAAGAATTTAATTCCATAGGTAGAACGAATTACTAATAAAAACGCGTCAATACTCTTCCATTTTTTTGTACTCATTATTTAATTTTTATTTATTATTTGAAACAAAACTACTATAAAGTAGGGAGTTTAATTACTCCATTCTTTCGATATTT
>JBIILW010000269.1:0-3456 GCA_044338265.1 Bacteroidia bacterium
GTACCAATTCTATCTTCTATTCCGTGACTCAAAGCATGGTCTACATGTGTAAATGCTGTATATTGCGAATGACAATTAGCGCACGAAATGGTATTATTCCTTGAAAGAATTGGATCGTAAAACAAAACTCTTCCCAAAAGTATTTTTGAATCTGTTAATTGATTTTTCTTAAAATTATAAATAGGCTTTGGCCAGTTTTTGGGTATGGTAAATAAAAAACCATCTGCACTTACAAAAGCAAATAGCAGGAAAATAATGCAGCTAACAACTATCGTTTTTATTTTCATTTATTTTGAAACACTAAAAATGGTAGAAAGTTTATTAGCAAGAATTACAGCCTCTTTGCTTGGCGACATAATATGGTTTTGTTTGTTTAAATCTATTTCATATATCCATTTATCAATGGCCATGTTTATTGTGATAACTTGACTATTTTGAACGGGTAATTGAATGGTTTGTAGAGTGCTAAGTGCATTTTGATAACCACCCAAATGGAACACAAAGTCTTTGTTTTTAGCAATACTCAAATTGCTTTTACCTTCTATTTTTAAATTGATATAACCGTTTTGCCAAGTCCAATACATTCCTTTTGTTGGATCTAAATCGCCACCCATTGCACCATTATAATTGGTAATGCTATCAATTCCTAAATTGAATTTTATTTTGTTAAAGTTAATATTTGGTTCTAAATTAATCATCAAATTAAATGTTGAACTATCTGCGGCATCTATTAAATGAAAACTATTTTTTTCTTTATACACTAATTGGTCATTTTTAAAAAACTCAATATTTGATACATAAAATTTGATCGTTTCTATTTGAATACTATCAGTAGAATTTACTATAAAATACTGTTTATTTAATTCCAATTTATTTCCATTGAACATTGGATTGAAACAAACATTTACTTGCGCAGTTATTCCATTCCAATTTATTATAAATAACAGTATAAAAATTATTAGTTTCTTCATTGTATTAATTTGTTTTATTTCATTTAAACAAGCGATTACTGAGCATGTCGAAGTGTTTAACTCGTTTCGATTAGCTCTACAACCGAATTTGCTTTTTAAAAATTAGTTTCAATATTATGTTTTTCTAATTTATTAAAAACTAATTTTAAAAAATTATTTTAAAGTATAATATTTTATTTTTTTGCTAAATCAATTACTAAAACTATCTTCGATACCTATATTAAAATATGATATCAAAAGAAACATTTAAGTCCGACTTTTCATCATCCATAGTGGTTTTTTTTATTGCTTTGCCTTTATGTTTAGGGATATCATTAGCGTCGGGAGCACCTTTATTTGCTGGAATTATATCCGGAATTTGTGGCGGTATAATAGTAGGTTTTTTAAGTGGCTCACATACCAGTGTGAGTGGTCCTGCTGCTGGCCTAACTGTAATTGTATTAACCGCTATTCAGCAACTAGGAAGCTTTGAAGTATTTTTAACAGCACTTTTTATTGCAGGAATTATTCAATTAGTTTTAGGCTTAATAGGAGCTGGAATCATTGGAAACTTTGTGCCTTCATCGGTTATAAAAGGAATGCTTGCTGCCATTGGAATTATTTTGATCTTTAAACAGTTGCCTCATGCAGTTGGATATGATGTGGATTTTGAAGGTGATGAATCGTTTATTCAAATTGATCACCAAAATACATTTTCTGAATTACTGCATTTGTTTGATAGAATAACACCCGCTGCAATTTTGGTAAGTTTTGTTACTTTCCTTGTGTTGTATTTTGGAGATAAAGAACAATTTAAAAAAATGATGCTTTTTAAATTGCTTCCCGTTTCATTGGTTGCAGTTTTAATTGGAACGGCATCTAGTATTATTATAGGTTTGTTATTTCCAGCAATTGCTTTAGAAAACGAGCATTTGGTTCAAATTTCAAACATATTAAGCACAGATAATTTTAACTCTCCCGATTTTACACAAATTTTAAATATAAGTGTAATATTAATTGCCTTTAAAATAGCCATTGTAGCTAGTTTAGAAACTTTATTAAGTATAGAAGCTACTGACAAATTAGATCCACAAAAACGATTTACCCCAACCAGTAAAGAATTAATAGCACAAGGAGCAGGTAATACCATTTCGGCATTAATTGGAGGCTTACCCATAACCGCTGTTATTGTTAAGAGCAGTGCAAACATTGTTGCCGGTGGCAAAACTAAAATGTCGGCTATATTACATGGTGTTTTGCTGTTGTTTTGCGCATTAATTTTAACCAAAGTATTGAATCAAATACCTTTATCTAGTATAGCAGTATTATTGGTTTTTGTTGGTTATAAATTAACAAAACCTATTTTATATAAAGAACTTTATAAAAATGGTTTCGATCAATTCCTTCCTTTTATTATAACTGTAATTGCTATCGTTTTTACCGACTTGTTAACTGGAGTTGCCATAGGTTTATTGAGTTCTATTTATTTCATTGTAAAAAATAGCTATAAAAGATCGGTATCTGTTACCATAGATAAAAATAATTATTTGATTCGACTAAAAGGAAATATTTCTTTTTTAAATAAAGTAATTTTGCGTAATCATTTGGAACAAATTCCTAGCGATTCCTTTGTTATTATTGACGGAACGGCTGCATTATATATTGATAAAGATATTATTGAAATATTAGATGAATTTATTTTAATGGCGCAATTCAAAAATATTACTGTCGATAAGAAAATTTCAGTATCAAGTCCAAACCCTTATTTTAAAAAAATAAACTAATTTATAATGAACGAATACGAAAAACTTTTACTTCAAAACAAATCGTGGGTAAGCGATAAAACAGATTTAGATAAAGACTATTTTAAAAACTTAGCAGATATTCAAAAACCTGAGTTTTTATGGATTGGTTGTTCCGATAGCCGTGTACCTGCAAACGAAATTACTAACACCGAACCAGGTGAAATTTTTGTACATAGAAACATTGCCAACTTAGTAGTAAATACCGACTTAAACATGCTGAGTGTTTTAAAATATGCAGTGGAAGTATTAAAGGTAAAACACATTATAGTTTGTGGTCATTATGGATGCGGTGGTGTAAAAGCAGCCATTACTAACCATCACTTTGGGTTATTAAATAAATGGCTTAGAAACATAAAAGACGTTTATAGATTACACAATGATGCGCTTAATAAATTTGATAATATAGAGGATAAAACTGATGCTTTAGTGGAGCTAAATATTATAGAACAAGTAAGTAATTTAGTTAAAACTTCTATTGTTCAAAAAGCTTGGCACGTCAATCAACCACTCATGCTTCACGGTTGCGTTTATGGTTTGAAAAATGGCATTTTAAAAGATTTAATAAAAGTAGATAAAAATTCGCCTATAGATCCGCTTTACCAATTTGACTTTGAGAGCACCATTGAAGACTAGTTTTAAGTGTTTAAGTGTTTAAGTGTTTAAGTGTTTAAGTGTTTAGTTGATTATAATTCCTCATTCAT
>JBIILW010000271.1:0-3433 GCA_044338265.1 Bacteroidia bacterium
CCAATGAACAAACAAAAAAAATAAAACCAGACTTAATATTAATGGATGTAATGATGCCATTGATGGATGGAATTCAAGCTTGTCAGCAAATAAAAACGAATCCTTCATTAAGCAAAATATTTATAGTTTTTTTAACTGCCCGTTCAGAGGAATATAGTGAACTAGCAGGATTTGACGCCGGTGCGGATGATTATATTGCAAAGCCAATTAAGCCTAAGGTATTATTAACAAGAATTGCTGCTATTTTACGAAGAAAAGAAACACAAGTTGTAGAAAATGTAGAACCAGAAAATATTCAATTAAAAGTAAAAGGATTGGTGATAGATAGAGATACTTTTATGGTGTATAAAGGAACTGAAAAAATTCAATTAGCCCGCAAAGAGTTTGAATTGTTATACCTTTTAGCCAGTAAACCTGGCAAAGTTTTTAAGCGCGATAGCATTTTAGAAAAAGTTTGGGGCGATGAAGTCATTGTTGGTGATAGAACTATAGATGTTCACATAAGAAAAATTAGAGAAAAAATAGGTGAAGATTTGGTAGGTACTGTAAAAGGTGTTGGTTACAAATTTGAAGATTAATCATATCAATAATAACTTTTCATAAAAAACCACGGTATTTACCGTGGTTTTTTATGAAAGAATAAATAATAAAAGTAATCCTGATGATTGATAATTTATTCTTTAAATAAATATCATTTTAGATAAACTACATTTTTTCAGGAACTTCTATTCCTAATAATCCAAAGCTCGATTTAATAATATGAGCTGTTAAGTTAACCAATTGAATTCTAAAATTTCGTTGTTCCAAGTTTTCTTCTTTTAGCACGGAACATTCATGGTAAAAATGATTGAATGCTTTGGCTAAATCGTATGCATAATTACATATAACACCAGGACTCATGTCTTTACCCGCATCAAAAATAGCTTGTGGATATTGGTAAATAGTGAATAATAACGATCTTTCGGGCTTGCTTAAGTTTGTTTGATTGAAATCAAATTTTGTAAAATCTATTTCGCCAGTATTGCGTAATATTGATTTGATACGCGCATGCGTATATTGAATAAACGGCCCGGTATTACCTTGGAAATCGATTGATTCTTCCGGATTAAACATCATTTTCTTTTTCGGATCAACCTTTAATAAATAATATTTTAAAGCACCCATACCTATTGTTTCATACAAATGCTTCAATTCATTTTCAGGAATTCCGTTTGCTTTTCCTAATTCAATGGTGGTGGCAGTTGCAGTAGCAATCATTTCGTCTATTAAATCATCGGCATCTACTACAGTTCCCTCACGACTTTTCATGCGGCCATGAGGTAATTCTACCATTCCATAACTTAAATGATAAATACCATCAGCATAAGGTTTATGCATGCGTTTGCAAATTAATTGCAATACTTTAAAATGGTAATCTTGTTCATTTCCTACCACATAAACCGAGCGTTCACAGTCAAAATCTTTGTATTTAAGTTCAGCAGTTCCAATGTCTTGTGTAATATATACCGAAGTTCCATCGCCACGAAGCAGCAGTTTTTGGTCTAATCCATCGTTTGTCAAATCAATCCAAACTGAACCATCTTCTTTTTTGAAAAATGCACCAGAGGTTAAACCTTGTTGAACAATGTCTTTTCCTAATATATAGGTATTCGATTCGTAATAATATTTATCAAATTGAACGCCTAATTTTTTATAAGTAACTGCAAAACCATCGTAAACCCAACCATTCATTAATTTCCAAATGTCAACAGTTTCTTTGTCGTTGGCTTCCCATTTTAACAATAATTGTTGCGCAGCAATGATAGCAGGAGCTTTCTTTTCAGCTTCTTCGGAAGGCATTCCATTGGCAACTAAAGCTGCTATTTCTTGTTTGTATTGTTTGTCAAAAGCTACATAATATTTCCCAACCAAATGATCGCCTTTTAAGCCCGCACTTTCAGGAGTTTCTCCATTTCCAAATTGTATCCAAGCATACATACTTTTGCAAATATGAATTCCCCTATCGTTTACTAAATTACAAGTGTTTACTTGGTGGCCATTTGCCTTTAAAATTTGTGCAACTGAATATCCTAATAAGTTATTTCTGATATGTCCTAAGTGTAAAGGTTTGTTGGTGTTTGGCGATGAATATTCTACCAATATTTTTTGCCCACTATGGGTAAATACAAACCCATAATCTTTATTTGTATAAGTGTTATTTAGAAACTCAAACCAAAACTGGTTACTGAGTGAAATGTTTAAAAATCCTTTGATAACATTGAAGTCTGCAAGATGCGAAAAATTTGTTTTTAAATATTCGCCTATCTCTTGAGCAGTTTGCTCCGGTGATTTTTTGCTTTGTTTTAAAATAGAAAAAACCACATAAGTAAAATCGCCTTCAAATTCAGGTTTGGTATTTTCAATTACTATTTGGTGATCGAGTAATTCTATTTGATATAAATGTTTAATAGCAGTAGCTATTTGGTGTTTGAGTAAGTCTTGAATCATGATAATTTTTCTGATGCGAAAATATTTTAATAAAATGATTTTCCCGCCATTTAATTTCAGTAAATAAAAAATAGTTTTCTTATTGCTTTAAAATCAAAAAAGCCAAACATTGCTGCCTGGCTTTTTTGATATATAATTAGAGTATTATTACTGAAATTAATTAACTACCCATGTTTCTCTACCTGCAATCAACTTATCCAAATCGCCCAAACCATTTTCCATCGCATGTTCCATTTGGTTATTGAACAAAGTATCAAATGTTTCTTTGTTGTTGTTTACATAAAATACGCCAAACGGACGAGGTTTGTGATCAGGATGAGTAGGATCATCGTAAAAACGAGATAGGATAGTGGCTTTAACTAAATCTGTTTCATCATGAATCCATAAATCATTGGCCGATACGTCAGCTAGGTTTACTATTATTGGTTTAAAACCATCTAACATAATTCCTTTGTCATCGTTGGCACCAAAAATTAATGGTTTACCATTTTCCATCAATAATATATTTTCTTTTTTGCTACTTTTTTCAGTATAAATTTCAAAAGCACCATCGTTAAATACATTACAGTTTTGATAGATTTCAATCAATGAAGTTCCTTTGTGTTCGTAACCTCTTTTTATAACATATTGTTGGTGTTTTGGATCTCTATCCATGCTACGTGCCACAAAAGTCGCATCAGCGCCAAGTGCTAATGCAATTGGGTTAAACGGATAATCAACACTTCCCACTGGAGAAGATTTGGTAACTTTTCCTTGCTCACTTGTAGGTGAATATTGTCCTTTAGTTAAACCATAAATTTGGTTGTTAAATAACAAAACATTCAAATCAGGATTTCTTCGGAACATATGAATAAAATGGTTTCCACCTATACTCATTGAATCACCATCGCCAGTAATTACCCAAACAGAAAGCTCGGGTCTGGTAGCTTTTAAGCCAGTAGCTATA
>JBIILW010000272.1:0-3428 GCA_044338265.1 Bacteroidia bacterium
AGCTGCTATCCTACCTAATAAAATTGGATGTATATTTTGCTCGGCATTTAAAACAGCCTTTTTAGCAATTACAAATAATTGTTTTGCTTCTTTTATAAGGTTTTTATTGTATTTTTTTTGACATAATAATACACTTTTAAAAACCTCCATGTCGTAAACTAAATCAACGGAAGCGGCTTCTAACCAATCGCCCCAAAAATCATTTAAATAATCTTCACTGACATATACTTGTAATAATATTCTTTGTAGTATTTCTGAGGTAGCTATATGCTGTAAAATGAAATTATTTACTGCTGAATTTTTGTTTTTTGTTTCAAAATATAATTTTTGAAAACAGACTGTAAATTTCTCTAAAAATTCTTCGTTTTTTATATCATAATTCAAATGAATTACCTGTTTTAAAAAGTAAAAATCTTGAATTTGAATACATAAATCTATGATATTTTTTAATTGATAAATTTGCTCCCAGGTTGGTGTGGTCAATTCTTTTGCAAACTCCATCATCAATTGATGATCTATTTTTTTACGTTCTAAACTCAAATGAATGAATTCGTTAAAAATATCATTGTCAAACTTGTAAATGTATTTTTTAAAAGCTTCAAAATCTTTAAAATCTATTGATTTTGAAAGTAAGTTTAAACTGTAAATTGATGGATTATTTTTAGTCTTTACCACTTCAAAAATACGCCTGATAGTATTGTAATTTATTTCTAAATTAAGGTCTTTAGATAATAACTCACTGAGTCGTTTACACGAATAACTATCTGTTATATCAAGTTGAAATTTTTCTTCTATTATTTTTTTCAACCACTTCTTTTCTTTGGTAGCTACAAGTATTGATGCTGGCATTTTATAATTAATGCTGCAATTATAATTAACTATTTTAAATTAAGGTGTTTTTTTATTGAAGTCAATTTACTCAATGTCAAGGATTAAAATAGTATTTAAAGTAAAATGCATTCAATTTCAATGAAAACAAAAAAAGCTTTACAGCATAAACTGTAAAGCTTTTTTTAAATGTAGCGGGGAGCAGAATCGAACTGCCGACCTCAGGGTTATGAATCCTGTGCTCTAACCATCTGAGCTACCCCGCCATTATTTTTGTTTTCCAGAACTGCCGTCCGTTAGTTAACGGATATGAATCCTTTTGCTAACTTATGAGCTACCCCGCCATTATTTTATTTTTCCAGAACTGCCGTCCGTTAGTTAACGGATATGAATCCTTTTACTAACTTATGAGCTACCCCCGCCATTATTTTTGTTTTCCAGCACTGCCGAATCCCATTCACTTGCGTTCTAATCAACATACCATAAAATATGTTATTTTTAAGGGCTGCAAAAGTAAAAATATTTGGTTTATAAGCAAATATTATTTTACTTTTTGTAGTAATTCTAAACTAAATGCTTGTGGCTTATTGTTAAACAAAATTTTTGTTTCACTCCAAGTTGCTTTAAATAACTCCGAAAACCTGTATTTATTCAAACATTCCTCATTTTCCCAGTAGCTTAAGGTATAAATTATATTCTTCTCCGTAGCATCTTGCATTAATTGTAATCCATTGCATCCTTCAAATGCTGCAATATGTAATTTACTGGCTTCAAATACTTTATAAAAATCTGTTAATTTATTGGGGTCAAAACTTAGTCTTACTACTCTTGTTATCATATATTTAGTTAAAAAATTCAATCATTATTTTACTGTTTATTTTTAGTCCCAATAATTGCGAAGCATTTCCCCTGTTTGTTGCTATTTCCATGTAATTATTTGAATTAAACAATAACAATTCTGTACCTGCAATACCTTCAGTATAATGCTGTGAAATTTTATCGAAAAAGTTTTTTCGAGCATAAAAAACTTTAAAGTTTCTTCCTTTTCTTACCTTCTCAAAAGTGTCTTTACTCAAATTATAATGAACATTTCCAAAACCATCAATAAATGCAGCTTGAGCAGTTATTCCATCCTCTTCAATGCTTATGTTACTCAGTGTTAAATCACTGGTCATATTACCTAACTGCGCTATATCTGTTATAGGTAGCTTATTAATGATATGTTCCGCTATTTTTACAAAAACATCATTTTCTATAAATAAGTCAACATTGGCCAATAATGCATATTTTAAAACCCATATTTCAGCTTGCTTTTGATCAAACATTAAATTAATAATGCCATTATCCAATGCTATAAAATATTGGTTTTGGTGCTTTGCAATCACAATGTTTTTATATTCAAAAATATTCGTTTCCACACAAATTAAATGAATGCTTCCTTCTATAAAATTTTTATAGCTGTTACTTAAAACAAAAGCTGCTTCTATCTTGTTAAATTTTTGAATACCATGAGAAACATCAACTATTTGAATATTAGTAATATGTTTCAATAAATTACCTTTTATTGAAGCGATATAATGACTGTTATTTCCATAATCGGATGTAAGCGTAATAATATTCACTTGTGTGGCTTGAGTTATTTAATAAATTCGTGCAAAAATATAATTAAGAAGCAAATAATTTGAACAATAAAGAAATTCTTATCGAAAATTTAGAGCCATTAGAAATATTGGGCAATAATAACCGTAATTTAAAGATCCTACAAGCACATTTTCCCAAATTAAAAATTGTTAGTCGTGGCAACCAATTAATGCTCACTGGCGATGATTTAGAAATGGAATTATTTGAAAGTAAATTCACTCAATTAGGCGATATTATTTACAAAAATGGTACGATCAGTGACACTCAATTTAAAGCTTTATTGGCCGGTGATTTTCAAAATGATGAAATTGGTAACAATGAAAATGCTAGTAATTTAGCAAATTCCGATATCATATTATATGGAAATGGTGGAAGAGCTATCAAAGCAAAAACTCCAAATCAGAAGCCTATGGTGGAGTTTATTCAAAAAAACGACATTCTTTTTGCCATTGGCCCTGCCGGAACGGGTAAAACATATACTGCAGTTGCCTTAGCTGTAAAAGCATTAAAAAACAAAGAAGTAAAACGAATTATTTTGGCTCGTCCTGCGGTAGAAGCCGGTGAAAATTTAGGCTTTTTACCTGGCGATTTAAAAGAGAAAATTGATCCCTATTTGCGTCCGTTATACGATGCGTTAGATGACATGATTCCTGCTGAAAAACTCAAGCAACATATTGAAACCCGTGTGATAGAAATAGCTCCTTTAGCATTTATGCGCGGACGAACTTTAGACAATGCTTTTGTAATTTTAGATGAAGCTCAAAACGCCACAGACTTACAATTAAAAATGTTCCTAACCCGCATGGGTCCTCATGCCAAGGTAATTGTTACTGGCGATTTATCGCAAATTGACTTACCGAAAAAACAAATGTCGGGCTTACTAAAAGCAGTAAAAATATTAGACAATATTGAAGGAATTCATTTCCAATATTTAACTTATGAAGATGTGGTAAGACATA
>JBIILW010000029.1:0-12506 GCA_044338265.1 Bacteroidia bacterium
ATATATATCAGCCAAAGAATTTGCAATGTAGATTTCACAAAATATAAACTAAAAAAAAGCTTGATTATTTTTAAAATAATCAAGCTTTTTTTAGTTATTAGTGATGAGATCCTTCGACTTCGCTCAGGATGACGGTATTCATAGTTAAAATAATAATAAAAAATTAACTAACAACTAACAACTATCAACTGACAACTATCAACTACGCTTGTTGTTCCCAAACTTGCACCAATTCTACCAAAACATCCACTGCTTTTTGCATGTCTTGAACACTCACAAACTCTTGTTTGCTATGAATGGCCATTTCACCTGTAAAAATATTTGGACAAGGCAATCCCATGAATGAAAGTCTTGAACCATCAGTTCCACCTCTAATATTGGTAGTAACAGTATTTAATCCAGCGCGTTTATAAGCTTCTTCCGCATTTGCCATTACTTGAGGAAATTGATCTAAAATTTCCTTCATATTTCTGTATTGTTCAGTAACTATTATTTCAAAGGTAGCTCCTTCAAATTGTGCAACGGCTTTTTGTGCCAATTGATTCAACATTGCTTCATGTTCTTTTAGTTTGGCTGTTTCAAAATCACGAACAATAAAACCAACTGTTGCTTTTTCTACACCTCCTTCTATGGAAACAGGGTGAACAAAACCTTCGTATTTGTCGGTTTTCTCAGGACATAATATATCATTTGGCAATAAGGTATTAAAGTAACTTGCCACTTTAATAGCGCTTACCATTTTGTTTTTTGCATAGCCAGGATGTGCGCTAATGCCATGAAAAATAACTTTACAACCATCAGCGCTGAATGTTTCACCTTCTAAATGTCCACGTTCACCACCATCTAATGTGTAACCAAAATCAGCATTTAATTTTTTCATGTCTATCTTATCAACTCCTTGACCAATTTCTTCGTCAGGAGTAAATAATATACGAATATCTCCATGAATAATTTGAGGATTATTCATTAATAATTCGGCTAAATTCATAATAATGGCAACACCAGCTTTATCATCGGCACCTAATAAAGTTAAACCGCTAGCAGTAATAATATCATCACCAATTCGCTCCAATAAATATTTATGTTTTTTGGAAGATAATACCACTGAATTGTCATCAGGCATGATAATATCATCGCCATTCCAATTTTTATGAAGAATTGGTTTTACATTGGTGCCACTGCAATCAGGACTTGTGTCTACATGTGAACAAAAACAAATGACAGGCACTTTTTTATCAGTGTTTGAAGGAATAGTTGCATAAACATAACCAAACTCATCGGTTGAAATATTTTTTAATCCTAAACCTGTTAATTCTTCATATAAAAGTTTGCTTAAATCTTTTTGCTTTTCACTGCTTGGATTACTTAAACTATTTGGATCGGCAGTGGTGTCTATTTGCACATATCGCATCAATCTTTCGGCTACATTGTATTCGTAATTTTTCATTGTACAATAATTGTAATTTTATCTGATGATTGATACTAAAATGATATTTTTATTTGAAAATTTTAGTGCTTAACATTTGCTTAAATATGTTAAATGGTCAATTTTTGAGTTTTTTGGAAAATTAAAAGTAATTCATAATGAGCTAGTTCATAGTTTTTTCCTTATTTTTTTTTAAATCACTTGATTTAATGATTTTTGTTAGTAAATTTGATTTAACAATTAAACCCAATTCATCGCCTATAAAAATACAATTTTACACTAACCAAATTTTATAACTGTTTGCAAAAAAAACTACTATAAACCAATTAATGCTTACAATTATGCAGACTTCAAAAGTTAGTGACGATGAATTGATACAAAGGTATCTCAATGGCGATGTGCGCAGTTTCGAAACTTTATTAAGAAGGCACAAAAATGCCAGTTATGCTGTTATTTTACAAAAAGTAAAAAGCAGGGATGTAGCTGACGAAATTTTTCAAAATGTTTTTATCAAAATCATTGAAGTGATCAATGATGGGAGGTATTCAGAAACTGGAAAGTTTAAACAGTATTTATTATGCTTATGCAATAATTTTTCAATAGATTATTTGCGAAAATTTTCAAAGAAAAAAGAACTTCTTTTTTCTAGTTTTATAAGTAATTCAGATGATGATGGTTATTCGTATTTTGATAATTATGCGGATGACAAAAACATTGCGCCTTTTGTAGAATTTGAAGCCGAAAAAGAAGCTAATATTTTAAGAAATCTTGTTTTGCAATTACCAGCCGATCAGCAAGAAGTAATTATTTTAAAACATTGGGGAAACTTAAAGTTTAGAGAAATTGCAGAGCAAATAGGTGAAAACATCAATACTGTTCAAGGCAGATTCAGGTATGGAATTAAGAAGCTAAAAGAAATGTTGAAGCAACAACAAATTGAAATTACCATCAATTAGCATACTTTTGACATTATTTTTTTGCATTAAATTTTATGAATTTCAAAACACTTTTTATCACGCTATTTTTATTTATTTCATTAGCAATAAAAGCGCAGGATACTATTAAAAATATTACGCTTCCTGATTTTATTGTTGTGGCTCAGAAAGATCCTGAATATGAAAAAAAATATCAGCGTTTGGTTTATAATGTAAAAAAAGCCTTGCCTTATGCAAAACTTGCTGCTTTTAGGTACCAAATGTTGGAACAAAACTTACAGTTATTGCCAACAGAAAAAGCTAGGAAAGCATATTTAAAAAAGACAGAAGCCAATATAAAAGACCAATTTATGGAAACTTTAAAAGGTTTAACTGTAAGTCAAGGAAAAATATTAATTAAACTAATTTACCGTGAAACGGGTAGAACTACTTATGATTTACTTGAATCGTATAGGGGAAATTTTACAGCATATTTTTGGCAAGGATTGACCAAATTTTATGGTGGGAATTTAAAAGATGAATACAGTCCGATTGAGGACTGGCAATTAGAGCAAATTATTAAGCAACTAGGATTTGAATAATGTAGTTATATAATAATTATAAATCTTTAAATTTTTCTGATTCCAAAATTATTAACCGATAATTTTCTTATAACAAATGTTGTTTTTTAATAATAAATCACTAAAAAAATTATCACAATGGCTACCAGTGAAACTGGTGGAAACATATAAATTAAGTTAAACGAAAACCCCAAAATATTTGCATTGCAAATATTTTGGGGTTTTCGTTTAGAAGTTTTCGTTAGTTTTTTCAACGGCTTAAAACCCGTTGTTACAAAAGTTTCGTTCCTACGGAACTTTTAAATTCATGTTTTAAAACTCACAAATTAGGGTGAAAATATGATTTGTTTGTTTATTTTTTCATGTCTTCTTTGTTTACCACAGCCATAATACTATCGGCAAAGGCAATTTGAGTTTCTTCCAAACCGTTTACAATGAAAATTTCTGTTTTACAAAAAAACAATTTGCTGCCCGCTTTATAAACATGTGCTTTTGCTTTTAATTGAGTTCCTTTTCCTGGATTGATGTAATTAATTTTCAAATCAACTGTAACCACCGATTGGTTATTATTTACTAACGTAAAAGCGGCAAAACCAGTAGTAATATCAGCCATAGTAGCAGTAACTCCACCATGAACAAATCCCATTTGTTGTAAATGTTTTGGTGCTAAATCTAAATAGGTTTCTACATATCCTGCCTCTATTTTATTGAATTTAAAACCTACATCTTGCATGAATAAATTCCCTTTCGATTTTTCAATCATTCTTACTTCAAAATCAGGGTCTAATGGTTTCCAATTGAGCTTTTCTATCATAATTTTAAAAAATAATTTACGTTTGTCAGTAAAAAAAAATATTTTGCGAATGTAAGTCTACATCATGCAAACTGAAAATAATTTAATTTTAGATGTTCAACACTTCGCAGATAGCGATTATAATGCTGAAAGTAGCTTCAGGTATAAGTATTTTTTAATCATTGCAAAGCAACAAATGATTTCTATTGTTGCAGATATACAGTTAAATAGAATTGTTTCCTTTAAATCATTTACCAATCATTCCGCTACATTTTTAGACATGAGTTATAATGAACTGAATGAATTCAATGAAATTAATAAGGAGTTTTTACCTGCTTATAAAAGTAAAACTGTAATTATTGCTGATAGTGATTGTATTTTGGTTCCCGATACTTTAATCAATTTGGTTGCACTTGAAACGTATTATAAAGTAAATAATAAAATCAAAGAAAATTCTCAGGTTATATCTAATAAATTAGATTTTAAACACATGGTAAATGTGTTCAATGTGAAGAACGAAACATTGAAATTTATAAGATTTAACATGCCAAGTGCCGATATCATTCACCAATCATTATTGTTTATAAAAGCATGTTATATTTCTCAAAATGTACATGCTGAAACCAATATTTTTATTCAAGTAAATAATGACAGTATTGACTTACTTCAATTTAAAAATGACCAAGTAAATTTCTGTAATAACTTTAAGTTTGATAACCATACAGATATTGTTTATTATTTATTTGCGGCAGCAGAGGAATTAGGCATTTCCGGCGATTTGAATTTAATTGTTTACGGTGAAATTGACTCCAACAATAGCTTGTTTGCTTTACTTGAAAAATATTGCAAAAGCATGCAATTAGGAAAAAGAAATGTACGATTTACCTTTCCAAATGCATTTGATAAAATCCCCAACCATCATTATTTTACTGCTTTAAATGTATTGCTTTGCGAATAATTAGTGGCACTCATAAAGGCATCATTATTCACGCACCCAAAGGATTGCCGGTTAGGCCCACAACTGATAGAGCCAAAGAAAGTTTATTCAATATTTTAGAAAACAATTTCGATTTTGAAAAATTAACTTGTCTTGATTTATTTAGCGGAACGGGAAATGTAGCATACGAATTTTGTAGTCGGGGTGCTAAAAAAGTTACCAGTGTCGACATTGATTTTGGCTGTATAAAGTTTATCAAAGAAACCATTTTAAAGCATCAATTTACTCAAATGACTGCTGTTAAAAAAGATGTATTTTCTTATATGAATCAATGCACCGATCAATTTGATATTATTTTTGCAGATGCGCCATACGCTTTAGATAAATTGCCAACCATTCCAATGGTAGTTTTTGAAAAGCAATTATTAAATCCAAATGCCTGGTTAATAGTGGAACACCAAAGTAATTTGGATTTAAGCCAACAAAAGTATTTTTTTGAAAAAAGAAATTACGGACAATCTACCTTTAGTTTTTTTAAAAATAGCTAAACCATACTAATATGAAGCGCATTGCCTTATTCCCTGGAACCTTTGATCCAATTACCATTGGTCATGTAAATATTATACAACGCGCTTTGCCCTTGTTCGATGAAATTGTAGTTGGAATTGGTAATAATAGTTCTAAAAGCACTTTATTTACCATAGAACAACGCCAACAATGGATATATGATATATTTAAAAATGAACCTTCTGTAAAAACCATGGCCTATGAAGGTTTAACAGTTACTTTTTGTGAAAAAATAAATGCCCAATATATTTTGCGTGGCATCAGAACCATGGCCGATTTTGATTATGAAAAAAACATAGCGCAAATGAATAAAATTATACATCCACAAACTGAAACTGTTTTCCTCATGTGCGATCCTGCATATACACCAATCAGTTCTTCTGTAGTGCGAGATTTAATTAGAAATAATGGCGATACTTCCCAGTTTTTGCCAAAAGAAATTACCTGGTAAATTATTTCATTTTTTTTATTATTTTTCTTTTTTTGAAAGTATTATGACTGGTATCAATTTTTTAACAAACGAAAAAGGCAAAAAAATTGCTGTACAAATTGATTTATCGAAAGGTAATAATATTTGGGAAGATTTTTACGACTGCTTGCTAGCTGAAGAACGTAAAACAGAAAAAAGAGTAAAATGGGAAGCGGTAAAAGTTAAGTTGGATAAAAAACACGGTGTAAAATGATTTATGAAGTTAATTTAAGCAAAAATGCTGAAAAGGAACTTTATAAATTGCCAAAATCATATTATTAAAAAAATCGAAATGTTATAGATAATTTGGCTGAAAATCCAAGACCAATAGCTTGTTTGAAATTAACAAACAAAGGAAATCAGTATAGAATAGGGTAGGTGTTTATAGAATTATTTATTCAATTTTTGATGAGCAATTAGTTATTGATATTATTGCAATTGGTCACAGAAAAGACATTTACAAATAGTCTATTTAATTTTTAAAACTACATATTCATCATTTTCATAACAAACTTGATTTTGGTTGTAATTGGCATTCAATCGAGGTTGTTTTGAAACCAAAATATAGTTAATTTCTTTATAAGGATATTTTGTAAAGTCAATTTTGTAAAATTCACGCACTGCAGATGGTAAACAATCTAGTCTTTCTATTTTAGTAAAATCCATCTTGTAATATTTTTCCATCGCTAGTTTCCAATTCGTTAAATATTTGGTTTCATGAACAATGGCTTTGTAGTTTGCGGCTGTGCTTCTTTGTGCTTCGCAATTGAATGAATAATCGTTTGGAGGCGCCAAAAACAACGCATTTATTGGCGTATTTTCTTTAATCCACTCATGAGTTTGTGTTGATATACTTTGATTATTTATTTGAATATATCCTGATTTGAAATATGTAATACTAATAAAAAACACATACAAAAATATAACACTAAAAATACTGATTGATATGCTTTTAATGAATTTTATTGGAATAATATTTACACATAAAATGCTGCAAAATATACCCAACCAAACGGTGGTTTTATACCATTGAATTTTACCTAAATTATTGCTTGGATTTAAAAATAATAAAACTGAAAAAATAATGCAAACTATGATAATAACTGAGATGATTGTGATAAATATTGACTTGTCTTTTTTTGTAAAATATGGCAATGCAACCAACGCAACTAATACAAATAATCCAGTAAAAATATAATCTTTTAAAGGGAATAAATGGGGCAAATAATGCAATGCTCCACGGTATTCAAAAAGAATTTTG
The DNA here is from genome assembly GCA_044338265.1 of Bacteroidia bacterium. Taxonomy (GTDB): domain Bacteria; phylum Bacteroidota; class Bacteroidia; order UKL13-3; family UKL13-3; genus JAAFJM01. Next base: position 6,949 of record JBIILW010000029.1, read on the forward strand.
TTCGCTTCCACTTGGTTTGCATTATTGGCATTTAACTGCGTTAAAAAAACGGGAATGAAAATAAATAATGCGATGCTTATAAAAGCCAATGAATAGGTGAAAACATCTTTAATTGATATTTTATTTTGCTTTACTAACAATAAATTTACCAATAAAACAATTCCAATAATACTTGCAACTTGCAAACCTATTAATGGTTGAAATAAGGCCGCTAAACCACATAACAATCCAGAAAAAAAATATTTATTTTTGAATATATAAACAAATGCCCAAATACAAAAAGCTTCTGCCAAACTGCTTCCCACTAACATATTGTCTTGAAAATAATTTCCTCCAACAGTAAAATGCCGAAATAAAAACAGGTAAGTAACTACCGCTAAAAACGATTTTAATTGATTGTTGTAAAAGCAATATGCCAATTCATATAAACCCGAAATGGCAGCATATAAGCAAGTAAAATATATGATTAAACAACTGGCTTTTACTCCAAAAATTAATGAGAATCCATAAACAAAATAAACAAAGTAATAGCGTACAGTAAAAGTTTGATTATAGTAATTAAGGAAAAAATCGTTGGGATAAAGTTGCGGATTTAGTTTTTGATAAATTTGGGGTAAATGTTCCGCTTGGTCACCGGTATTGAATAAATATCCATTGCATAAAATATAAGCAAATGCAATCAGTAGAAATATAAAATATTTTGATTTTAATATTTTCAAAGTTTAATTTATATTTTTAATTAAAGTAATTATTCTTAGAATTTTAGAGAAACACCAATCATTACATGCCTTTGTTGTAAATACCTGGCAGGATTAGTAGGAGGTGGGCCACCATTTCCCAAACGAGGATCAATGAATCGTGGGTCGGTCCAAGTTTCAGGAACATTATCACCATTATTGTAAGCATTTCCGGTAACAGGATTTACAATAGAAGCATTTTGATTATCAAAAATATTACTCACTTGAATGTTCCAAGCAAATTTTGCTTTTTTGAAATTTACATATTTGGTAAAAGTAAAATCGGCCCAAAACCAATATTCACCAATTTTACTCCATCTTGCATCAGGATTAGGATCTGTAACATAAATTGGTCGGCCAGTTTGCACGTCATTTCGCGAGAAAATTGAAGGAGTATATCTTATTCCAGAACGTGTGACTGTTTCAAAATAAAAGCTCATGTTATTTAACCAACTTTTGTTAAATAAACCTTTTTTTCTATTGATTTTAAATATATGATTTGTTTTAAAATCTATGGGTACATCCCAAGGTAAATAATATTCTTTGGTATCTTCAATGGCACCACTTGCCAACAATTCTTTTAGTTTTTCATTGGCACTTGCACTTTGTCCGGTAGTAACCATGTATGCAAACGAAGCTTGACCTTGGTACCAAGTTCCAACACGTTTGATGTATCCAATTTCAATTCCTCTACTACGAGCAAAATCAGAATTGATACGCATTGTTCTTGTAACATCTCGCCCTGTAATGTCTTTTACAATTACTGAAGCAGTGGTAATAAATTCATATTTGTCTTTCCAAAATGCAGAAATTGTTAATGCATCATTGGTAGTTAATTGCGAACGCAAACCTATTTCATAGCTAATATCTACTTCAGGATTTAAATTTGGATTTCCTACAGCAGCAGCCGTACTTCTGTCTTGATACAAAGGATTTAAACCCGGATAAATAAAAGATGGATGTGGTAAAATTGTGGTATGTCCGTAATTAAAATACAACATTTTATTTTCGGCAATTGGAAAACTTGCAGAAATTTTTGGTAGGAAACGGAACTTGTAATTCATGTCGCCAATTTTAGTTGTAAATGCTAAATAATCTGTTCTTATTTCGTCTCTAATTGGTGAGCGTTGGTCAGCTACAGCATCGTCTATGTATTTTCCCGGAGCCCAATATTCAAAACGTCCGCCAATGCTAGCCACCAAACCTTTGTATTTAATTTGGTCAGTAACATAAAACCCTCCTCTTCTTGGATTTACTTTCCAAACATCGCTTTGTTGTCCAAGTCTAAACGATTGCGATTGAGAGCCATCGGCTAAAGTAATTGGAGCACCAATCCAAGGACGAATGATATCAATCCAAAGCATTTCTTGAAACTTCATTTCAAATCCAAACGTGAATTTGTTCATTGAATTTTTTGAATATAAATTTCCTTGTGATTTCAATACATATTCTTCTAAATAATGGTGATGCCATAAACTAGCAATTCCATTGTTATTATTAAATCCGTCAGATAATTGAACAAATCGTACATCATAGTTTGCCGTTGGCAAAAAGATAATAGTGGGAAATAAATTAATGGAATTGGCATCAAATTCTTGATTTACATTACTTGGCCGCCAGTCGCGTCCATTTGCGTCAGCGCGCAATTGAACAAAAAATCTAGAAGCAGTAACATCGTAACTAAAACGTTTGTTAACTGATTGTTTGTAGTTAATAACTTGCATATAAGCATCGTGGGTAAATGTGTTTGCATTGTCCATTTGCTTGCTAAAATTATATTGGAAACCGGGTTGAAAAGGAACGTCATTTCCAAATATTCTTAACATGTTAATGTCTTGGTTAATGCTTATAGAACGCAATAAGCTAAAAGTAAATTTTTTATTATTTTTCAAATCGTAATTTACCTTAACAAATGCACTCCATCTATTGTCTTGAAAAGGACTAAAATTAGTATTACTGTATAGCGATGAAACAACTTGATTTGCAGGATTTCTGTAAAATTCATCACTAAATGAAGAACGCAAAGCCACTGAAAATTTAACTTTATTTTTCAAAGTTTTTTTCATGAAAGGTCCACTTACGTTTAATTCAGCTACTTGACTATTCCAATTTGCTTTTGAAGTTTTATTAAATCCAAAATCATCTCTTTTATAACTTGCATTTATTTCATATTTATCGCCACCACGCTTGGTTTTAGTGCTAATTACACCCGAAGTTGCATCACCCACATCTGCTCCAATTCCACCGGTAGTAATTTCAATTTCACTGATGGCATTTGAACCAATGTCTAATCCAAAACCAGTTCCTGAAAGAGGATCTGTAACATTTACACCATCTATGTATGTTCCTGTTTCATAAGTTCTACCACCTCTAATGTTTACTCCAGCTGGCGATTGAACAACACCAGGTTGCGTATTTATAATTTGTTGTAATTGGCGCGAAGGAGCTAACTCTATATTGTCTTGACTAATGGTATTTACAGTTTGTGGTTTGTCAACGTCAATTAAAGGTTTTTTTCCTAAAATTACTACTTCATCCATATTAGTGCTGGCAGTTTGCATTTCAATGGTTCCAATATCAGTTGTTTGTCCGGCTTTAACTTTTACTTCAGTTTTTAAAACAGTTTTGAACCCTAAATATTTTATTTCAATATTGTATTCACCTGCTTTTATATTTTTTAAAATAAAAATTCCTTCAGAATTTGTTTGCGTTGCATAGGAAGTTCCTTTCACCACTATGGTAACACCAATAAGGGTTTCATTGCGTTTAGCATCGAATATTTTTCCGGTAATTAAACCAGTGTTTTGAGCAAAACTTTCAGTATTTATTAGTAAAAATGTTATAATGATGTATAAAAATCTCATTCAGGAATTCTTTTTAAAACGTGGCAAAATATAAATTTAAATTTTCTTTGCATAATTAAGTTTGTGTTGCTTTGTGAAAAAGTCAAAAGAATTATCATTTTACGTTCAATTATTAACAATATGGCATGGTTTTAGTAAAAAATGTTTAAGCTTGCAATATCAAATTATAAAGCATTGAAAATTATGAAACGTATATTATTATTTTTATTCTTAATTCCATTTATTAGTAAAGCCGATGTGTTTGATGATGTAGTTTTAACCATTAAATCAAATAAAAGCGATGTGGTTTCAAAGTTTTTAAATGCAAATGTTGAAATTACATTATTGGAAACTGAAAGTCTTTGTAGTAAAGCACAAGCTGAACAAATGCTAAAAAAGTTTTTTGACACTTATCCTTCCAAAATAATTAATATAAAACACAGAGGCGCATCGGCACAAGGTGCCAAATATGCCATTGCTAGTTACGAAACTGAGTCTGGTTTAAAGTTAAGATTGTATATTTTTATGAAAAATAATTTGATTCATGAGTTAAAAGTAGAAAGAGAATAGGAATTTAGGTTGATTTTTTGAAAAACTCCCGACAGCTTCGCACATGCGTCAATCTAATTTATGATATTTTTCTTGTAAATATTGATAAACATTAAAGTTCCGTAGGAACGAAACATTTTGTAACAACGGGTTTTAACCCGTTGAAAAAACGAACGCAATTTCCCACACAAATATTTCAGGATTTTGTTATGTTTATTTATTCATTTTACCACCAGTTTCACTGGTGGCTATTCAAATTAAACTCCTTCAAAGTTTTTCTTAATTTGACGCATATTCGAAGATATCGGGAATGGTTCAAATTTTTTATAACAATTGGCCATTGTGTTTTTTGAAAATTAGTTTATTAATGATAAATTACTATAATTGTAACCTATCAATTCAAATATTTTATTACTAATGAATAAAAACATTTCTACTTTTTTAAATCCAATTAACTGGTTTAAAGCATATCAATTCCACAAAGAGAATGCTAATTATGATAAATCATCTTATGATTTAGAATTGTATTTGTATTCAAAAATATTAAAAAACGACATGCTTCATTGGGGTTATTTTGAAGATATAAACATAACTCCAGACGCTATTTCTGTTAGAGATGTGGAAGAAGCACAGATGAAATATGCTGAAAATATCATGCATTTAATTGGTGATAAACAAGGCTTGGTTTTGGATGTTGGTTGTGGAATGGGTGGTTTATCGGCTATGTTAAAACAAAACGGAATCAATGTAGAAGCATTGACTCCAAATGTGAATCAAAAAAACCATATTGAAACCAAATATCAAGGATTGATTTGTCACCATGCAAAGTTTGAAGACTTTAAATCGGAGCAGAAATATAAAACCATCATCAATTCTGAATCGTTGCAATACATTAATTTAGATAGTGCCATTGAACATGTAGATAAATTTATGGAAGTTGATGGAAAATGGATTATAGTAGATTATTTCAGAAAAAACCAAGATGGAATCAATAAATCAGGACATTTAGAAGAAACCTTTTTAAGTAAAATAGCCAATAAAGGTTGGAAAATTACTTATGAAAAAGACATTACATTAAATGTGCTTCCAATGAGTAAATTCATTTATATGTATGCCGAACGTTTTTTGATTCCTTTAAAACATTTTGCTTTTGAAAAACTACGTTATAAAAAAGCTTGGTTATATTTTTTAACTGAAAACTTAAGAAGTGGAATTGATAAAAAAATGACCAAAGAATTTGCTGCCATTGACCCGGAAAAGTTTTTAAGAGAAAAAAAATACGCGATGTATGTAGTGGAAAGAAACTAATTTTTTCTATAAAAAAAATGTAGAAAAAGGACAACTTTATAGTATAAGTTGTCCTTTTTTTGTGCATATTGCAGCCCTATTTTTACATCAAAAAAACTGAATGATTAACCAAGATTTGAAT
>JBIILW010000273.1:0-3393 GCA_044338265.1 Bacteroidia bacterium
AATTTTTCATTTATTTACATTCCTAAACTTATTCCTAATCTTAACCTTGGCATTTCATAAACTATAGGCGCTATTTTACTCGCTGAAAACATATCGTTCATTCGGTAATAAGCCACAATGCTAAAGACTTTGAAACCTAAGCGTGCATATGCATCATAATTAAACTGATTGATATAATTTAAGTCTTTAATTGTTATTTCGTTTACATTACCATTTACGTCATTTTTCTCCATATACAAATCGCGGGTATAATTATATTTAGCAAATGCTCCAATTTCTAAAAAAGCTTTCTTATTAGTTGTAAATCGCAATCCTAATCCACCAGAAATGGCACCTAAACTATATTTTTCAAAATTATTACTATTGTTATTTGGAAAACTATCATTTTCACTAGTTTTTTTAAAACCATAATTCTCGGTATTGAAACCCAAATATCCAATTGTTAAAAAGTGATTATTGAATTTATATTTTGCATTTATCAAAAAATTAAAACCTATGGAATTAGCTAAAGTTCCTTCTATTCCTTTTTGGTCAGCACCACCATAAAAAGTTAGATCCCAAATAGCTCCACCTTGAATACTACTGGGTTTGGTTATTTTTTGGTTTGGTTTTTCTACTGTTTCTTCTATCACTACGGTTTGTGCTTGCAGCATAACTACACTCATTAAAAGTATGCTTGTTAGTATTGATTTTTTCATGCTTTATTCTATAGTTTTAGTTAGAGTATATCCTTCAAAATGAAAGTTTAAAATATTTCCTTTATGTATGTTTTCCGGCGAAATAATAATGGCATTGGTGGTATTAATTAATATTACTTCATAATGTAAAATTTTACCTGCTACGTTTGTAATGTTCCAATAAAAATTAAGACCCAACGGTGAATTAACTTCTTGATTTTTTATTCCATTTTCTTTTAAAAAATCTGAAAACACATCAAAAACTTTGAACTTATTTAAAATAACGGTATCCGTAATTTGTATGGTAATTTCATTGTTTTCTTTCAATGAATCTATCAATTCAAAATTTGCTGAAGGCTTGCTTTTACTGGTATTAGTAAAATAACTTGCTTGTGGAATTCCATGTCCGTGCATGTAATCAAAATAAGGGTATAAATGTCCCGACTTTTCAATTTCGGCAAACAATTGCATATTGGTTAAACTGCGATTGCTTTGCCAAGCACAAGCAGCAAAACCACTCACTAGCGGACAAGAAAAAGAAGTTCCAAAAGTAGTGCCAATTGTTCCATTTGGATTGGCAGCTATCACATGTCCGGGAGCGCTAATATTGGGTTTTTTTCTGTAATCAGCACTTGGCCCAATTGACGAAAAATTAATATGTCTGTCCTTAAATGGATTGGTTCCGCCCACGCATAAAACACTGTCAGCATCGGAAGGTGTAATAATAGTTTTCCAATCGTCTTGGTATTCATTTCCAGCAGAATTTATCACTAAAATTCCTTTTTGCGCAGCAATAGTTGCCGCAAAAGACACCACACTTTTTTTTCCATCCATATCATTTACTGTATACCAATCGCTGCCATAACCTAAGGAACTACTTATAATATTTGCACCATTTTTATCGGCCCATTCTGCAGCGGCTAACCAAAAATATTCTTCTTGTTTATCTTCTTTTGCCGACCATTCAGTTCTGGCTAACAAAAATTCTGCATCGGTGGCCATTCCCATTTTTTGTCCTTTATAAATTCCCGTGATGCAGCTTAAAGTATTGGTTCCATGTGCGCCACCCAAGTATACATTTTCATTTTTATTGATAAAATTATAAGTGGCTTTTATTTGATTATTGCTACGCAAATGTGCAAAAGCTTCATGTTTGTCTGCACCACTAAATCCAACGTCAAAAACTGCAATGCGAATGCCTTTACCTGATAAATTTGTATTTGCAAATTCTTTTGCTTGTAATCTTTCAGTTTGGTATACTAAAATTTTCTTGTCAACTTCTGTGATATCTTTGTTTTCAGATGCAATTACCTTTTTATTTGATGGTCTATATATATCTACTTGCTTAATAAATGGCAGCGCTTTGATTCTTGATATTTGCTCTTTATTGGTTTGAACAAACAATGCATTTAACCAACGACTTGCTACTAAAACATAAACTTGCGGACTTTCAATTTGGGTAACAAAATGATGGTTTAAAGGCAAATCTCTCTCATCATAAAGTGGTAAATGAGCCAGTTTTTTACGTTCAATATTTTTTATGTCAAAATAAGAATAAGGATTAAAAGTTTCCTTTGATTTTCCATTTAAATAAACCACATAAGTTTTTGTTTCAATTTGCGCAAATACATTTGAAAACACAAAAATTAAAAGGCTTACAAGTATAAATTTCAAAAAATTAAACATGAGCAATTATAAGGATTGACAAGATTGAAACAAAATGATTTTTTTATTTTATACCAACAAAAAACCCATTTAACTTATAAGCTAAATGGGTTTTTATAATTATTTTATTTAACTAAAATCTTTCTAAACTTGAAAAGAAGAAAGATGCTTCAATAGCCGCATTTTCATCGCTATCACTTCCGTGAACAGCATTTGCATCAATTGATTTTGCATATAAATTTCTAATTGTTCCAACATCAGCTTTAGTAGGATCAGTAGCGCCAATTAAAACTCTGTAATCTGCTACTGCATTTTCTTTTTCTAACACTGCAGCTACTATTGGGCCACTGCTCATAAAACTAACTAAGTCGTTGTAAAACGGACGACCGTTGTGAACTGCATAAAATTCACCCGCTGTTTTTGCAGTTAAGTGAAGATATTTCATGGCCACAATTTTGTAACCTGCAGAAGTAATTTGATCTAAAATTTTTCCGATATAACCATTAGCTACGCCATCAGGTTTAATCATTGTAAATGTAATATTGCTCATTTTTCTTTATTTTTTTGCAGGGCAAATGTATTGATATTCTCGTTTAACTACAAGCCCAAAAACAAAATTAATAATTTAATAAATTGGACTTTTTAATAATTTTATGAATAACTAATTTGTAAAAATAAACTCCATTTTAGTTTTTAAATAGTTTTTTTCAATCAACCAGTCAACTCATTAACCCAATCAACCTAAAAAACTACCAGCCTAAAATCCAAGCAAACATAAGCGGAGCAACAATTGTTGCATCACTTTCTACAATGAATTTTGGTGTATGAATATCTAATTTACCCCAAGTAATTTTTTCGTTTGGTACAGCTCCAGAATATGAACCATAACTGGTTGTTGAATCACTAATTTGGCAGAAATAACTCCAAAAAGGAATATCAGTCATTTCCATGTCTTGGTATAACATAGGAACTACACAAATTGGAAAATCGCCAGCAATTCCGCCACCAATTTGAAAAAAACCAACGCCTTTTCCACCTGAATTTTCAGGAT
>JBIILW010000274.1:0-3390 GCA_044338265.1 Bacteroidia bacterium
GTTTGTAGACAGAATGTTGTTTTCAGCCATGATTGAGGCCCGCAGTTGCGAGCGATTTAAAGTGCTTTCTGAAAATATTGATGATGCAGAATTATCGAAATTTTACTATGAATTAATGGTTAGCGAAGCGGGTCATTACACCACTTTTTTATCTTACGCACGTAAATACGGAAAGGAAGTGGATGTAGATAAACGTTGGAAAGAATGGCTAGCACACGAAGCAAAAGTAATTGCCAATTATGGCAAAAAAGAAACGGTTCATGGCTAAATTTTAATTGAATTGTTTCACCACAAAAAAAGCCAACTGATTTCTCAGTTAGTTTTTTTTTTGTTATCATTTGTTATCATTTTGTACTTTTTCACGTTTCATTTTATTCATGGCTTTTATTACCATAAATAATACAAATGCTATGAATAAAAAGTCCAATAAAATTTGAATGAAATTACCGTATTTTATTTCGGCTTCTCCAATTTTATACGATAGTTTGCTAAAGTCGTAACCACCAATTAAAATACCAACAATTGGCATAATAATATCGTTTACTAAGGAGTCAACTATTTTTCCAAAAGCTGCTCCAATTATTACACCAACTGCTAAGTCGATTACGCTGCCCTTCATGGCAAACTCTTTGAATTCTGATCCTAAACTCATATTGCTTTAAATTTTGTATTGTTTAATAAATTAAAAACACCTATTAATTCCAAACTGCCACCTGAATATGATATTGTCACTATCTATGTAAGGCACATTGCTTATATACAATGGCATATCAAAACGAATGGTTAAAGGTTTGATGCCATCAAAATAACTCCAACGTTTTATGGTTAATGCAAAACCTGGTCCTGCACTTGCCAATAAATTAGTTGTTACGACACTGGTTTGTGAATTGGATTCAGATATTTTAGCAGCATTACTTTTTAAAATTCCAGCATCTAAAAACAAGTAACTATCTAAATGTAAATTCTTGAAAATTCCTCTTGCGGGAATGTTAAAATACTTGTCGTAATCCAACTCCATACTTACTGAAGCACCCGAATTTCCTTTGTATAAAAAGTACTGATCAATGCCATTATTTACTGGTAATAAATAACCTGCAAATCCTCTAATATTTAATCCTCCACCCATTTGAAAATGATTGGTACTGGCTCCATAATCAAACCAATTTGCTTGTAAAATTCCAGCCGAACGCGTGAATTTATTCTCCACCATTTCTTCCATATTTGCACCCGCCAAATATAACTGCGATTCGGGTGCTGCATTGGTTCCACTCATGTATTGCGCAAAAATTCTTGTCTTTAATTCAAACTTTTTAAAGTTGTTATATTGTACTAAATTTAAGTATAAACTTGAATAATCAAAGTCAGAGAAAATGGCCGAAGTGCGCATACCAATGATTACTTTTCCAGCTCCAATTCCAATGTTGTAATTATGATCCATTTCTAAGTTCAAAGTATTATTCCATTGGTCGTAACTAGTAATGTCGGGATAAAAAGAAAGTCCGTTGATATTGATGTTTGAATATGACGGTAAATAATATTTTTGAACTCTGCGCATAATTTTTAAATTTACTTTATAAACTGTATTGTGAATGGTTTTATTGAACCCAATTTTATTCATGAACAAACCATCTAATAAACGTGATTGTAAATCAAAATCTAATTGCTTTGCAACTCGGTGGCGGTAACTTAAATTATAGTGAACAGGATAAATATTGCTACTTTTTTGATAAGTTTCCTCATTGTAATTTGTAGCTAATGCAGTGTTAAACCATGTAGTAAATGAAAATACATGTTTTTGATTCATGTAATTTCCGTTCAAATGTAAACCTAATTTTACTCCATTGTAATTATTATACCACACATCTGGACGCCATTTTAAAATATAATGTTTTCGGTCCATAGGATTACTAATTTGATGATCGAAAGTAAATAGTATAGGACATTTTAAACTATTGTCTAATTGGTTGATATCAGCCAGTCGGTAACTTGGGTCTATTTGAATATTGGTTATTTTGCTGCCCGCTGGCAATGTGATTTTAGCCGTGTAAGTTTCATTTAATATTCCCCAACCTTTCCAAGTTGGAAGTATCGTTGCATTTGTTTTTTTAGCGAAATAAGTATTAGGAATTATATATTGATAGTTTGAATCTTTGGTATAAACAGTAAAATCAACTGGCATTTGCATTTGTCCTTTGCGTTCAAATTGTATCTCAAAATTTGTTCCTCCACTAACTCCATTAACTCCATCAACCTTATTAACCATCTTAACTTTATCTACCGAATAATCTGTGTGCTTACTAGTTTCTAACCATTGGTCAAAAAACCAATTCAAATCTGTTTTCGAATATTGAATAATACTTGCCCTAAAATCTTCAAAATAGGGGTGAGCCATTTTCCATTGGTTAAAATAATGCTGCAATGACTTTTGAAATAAATCTTCTCCCAATACATATTGTAAATTATATAACATGGTAGCAGTTTTATAATATACATTTCCATATCCACCACCATGATTCAGCGCACCGTTAAAGTCATCGCTATGCGTATTCAAAGCAGGATCATCATCGTTGATGGCGTCACGCACATAACCCAAATACACGTTTTGATCTAATAAAGGTAAAGGTCTGTAATATTTTTTGATATATTTATTTTTTGTATTCACAATTGGATTTTCTTGAAACAATCTGCTCATACTCCAATGTGTTAAGAATTGGGTAAATCCTTCATCCAAACTTGCTCTATAAGTTTCGTTATTTCCCACCATTCCAAAAAACCAATTATGGCCAATTTCGTGCGCAAATAATCCATAATATCCGGGACTTCGTCCGCCATCCAAAGTAATCATTGGGTATTCCATGCCATCGGCTGCATCGGCTACTATCATTTTTGGATAAGCATATACGCCAATATCATTGCTATAAAGTTCAATTATTTTGGAACAAAATAGTGCTGCATCTTGCCAACCGCTTGCATGTGGTTCTTGCACCAAAGCAATGCAACGAACAATTCTATTATTGTCGTTTTTCAATGGTAATTGTACTTCACCAATTCTGTATGTAGGATCTGCACTCCAAGCAATATCGTGGGTATTTACTGAGCGGAACTTCCAAGTTTTTATACTTCCATCACGTTTTATAATGGTAGAATCTGGCGCTGAATCCCATGGTTTTTTAGCAAAATTCTTCAAGTCTAATTTTTCTCTAAGTGCCGCTGGCAATACTTCATTTTCGTTTTGTAATTCACCTGTTCCATCTAAAATATAATTATTGGGGAACGATAATTCTAACTCAAATTGACCAAAGTCGCCATAAAATTCTTTGCCTAAATGTTGGTCAGTTTCCCAACCAAATTTACGGTCGTAAACACAAATACGCGGATACCAATGTACAC
>JBIILW010000275.1:0-3385 GCA_044338265.1 Bacteroidia bacterium
ACTCGGTTGGTGTCTTCACCAACCGAATATGAGTGATTGGTGAGGACACCAACCACGGACTCAATTACTATTTCTCAAAATATTCTTCCAATTCTTTTTCAAAATATTTCATGGCATTTTTTATAGGTAATGGCAATCCACCACCTAAGGCGCAAAGCGAACCAATTTCCATGGTTTCCAATAAATCATTCATCAAATTCAAGTTGATTTTAAGACCGTCATGCTGTGCTTTTTCTACCAATTCATAACCGCGAGTAGAACCTAAACGGCAAGGGAAACATTTACCACAACTTTCGTGAGCAGTAAACTTAAACAAATGTTCAATGTATTTTATCAAAGGAAAATCTTGAGGAATGCAAACCACCGAAGCATGTCCTAACAAAAAGCCTTCTTTGGAAAATGAATCAAAATCGACAGAAAGATTTTCAATTTTACTCACAGGAACCAAACCACCAAGCGGCCCACCAATATGCATGGCTTTAATGGGTTTGTTAAATCCACCACCAAGCTGATGGATAACAACCGATAAAGGTGTTCCCATATCTACTTCATAAATGCCAGGATTGTTAAAATTTCCATCTAACGAAACTAATTTTGTTCCCGAAGATTTTGCTGTGCCAATGGCAGCATAAGCTTTACCACCATTTTTAAAAATGAAAGGTAAGTTTGCCAATGTTTCTACATTATTTACCACAGTTGGTTTGTTAAATAAACCTTGCTGAGTAGGGTAGGGCGGCCTTACACGAACTTCTGGTCGTTGTCCCTCAATAGATGAAAGCAACGCAGTTTCTTCTCCACAAATATATGCTCCTTGCGCTTTGATTACTTTAAAATCATAATCAAATCCTGAACCTAGAATATTGTTTCCTAATAAATTTTCTTTTCTTAAATCATTGATGCAATCAGCAATAATATTTACTGATTCTGGATACTCACCTCTAATATAAACCACACCAAAATTGGCACCAGTAATATAACCAGCTATCATCATTCCCATCAGCAAAGCATGCGGACGATTTTCCATAATATACCTGTCGGAATAAGCACCAGGATCGCCTTCATCGGCATTACAAACAATGTACTTTGTTTCTGAAACTACATTTTTGCATGATTCTAATTTAAATGCCATCGAAAATCCTGCACCACCTCGGCCTCGTAATCCTGAATCTTTTAAATGACTTAATAATTCATCAGCAGGTTTTGAAATACAATCGGTAAATATTTTATAATATTCCGAAATTGTTCCGTATTCACTGGTTAATATTGGAGTTCCAATGCTGCCAACATGGTATTTTTCTTTCGAAATAATTTTATTTTCCTTGATGTCTTTGATGGCAACAATGTCATTTCCCGAATAGTTTTGGCCATCAATATGAAAGGCATTGTTTTCATGACAACGACCCAAACAACACATTTCACCTATTTCATTTTCGGAATAATTTTCAACTAATTTTTTATGTAAACCTTCTTGTGTTCCTGCAAGCATGCAAGCACTGCCGTTACACACATAAACTTTTTTACCTTGGTTTTCGGGTTTTAAAAAATCGTAGAACGATACTGTTCCGTATACTGTTGATTTACCAATTAAAAATTCTTCTCTGATGCTTTCTAACTTTTCTAAACTAGGACTTCCAGTTTCAGCGGCAGCTATTCCAAGTTCTTCAAACAAGTTTTTTGACAGTCCTTTTCTTCCTGATAATTCACTTAAATTATTTGACATTTATGTATGTTTTAAACCTTTTGTTACTCTTTATAATTAGTAACTTATATGTTTTATATAACAACAAATATAATTTTATTTTCAAATTCACATAAACAAAAAATACAGCTTATTCAAGTTGAAAAGAATGCTAAATTCTTAAAAAACTTTTCGTTGTTTAAATAGGGCAGTATAGAAAATGGTTTTTAGTCATTTTATAAAATAAAATAAAATATAAATATGATATTGAATTTGATATGAAAAAATTGTAAAAAATTAAAATTGTTGAATCAAACTCAGGTATTCAACACTCTTTTTTAATTGGTAAAAAGGAAGAGTTTTCATTAACTCTTTCACTTGCTCTTCGTCTACATTTTTGAATATTAAAACAGCACCATTTTTCGTTTCTCTTAAAAACAAATGCTCTAAAATTCCTTCGGCTTTCCACTTAGCAACAACCACTTGCTCGTGTTTTAATATTTCTTGAAAATTACTTGGAATATTATCCATGTCTAATGTTAAAATTACTTCAATTCTGTTCATGTTTTTTTATAAATTTTTTTTTTATTTGCTTAGCAATGGGAAAATATTTAAGTCAAATTATTACTTTAATTTAACTAATAAATACTAATTAAATTATAGCTGTAATACTTTTAACTAGTTCTAAAAATCAAGCATAACAATTATTATTATAAATACAAAATTCCTCATTCATACTTCCTCATTCATCCTTCAAAATCCCATTAACCATTAAAATAATTCCATTCTTGAAATTGATACTTAATTCAATATATTTGACCAGCATCAAAATTGATTTTGCCAATATAAAAAATATACTTACATGAACTCTACACACGATAAATTAAAAGCATTTGAACGTACCCTCACTATTATGGATGAGCTAAGGGCCAAATGTCCTTGGGATAAAAAACAAACATTGGAATCACTCAGACATTTAACCATAGAAGAAACTTATGAGTTAAGTGAAGCTATTGTAAACAACGATTTACCAGAGCTTCAAAAAGAGTTAGGCGATGTATTGTTACATATTATTTTTTATGCAAAAATAGCCAGCGAAACAAATCATTTTGACATAGCTGATGTGTTGAATTCTTTGTGTGAAAAATTGATAGTTCGTCATCCACATATATATGGAAATGTGGTGGCCGAAACCGAAGAGCAAGTAAAAGAAAACTGGGAACAAATAAAACTAAAAGAAGGAAACAAATCGGTGTTGAGTGGTGTTAGCAAAGGAATTCCAAGTTTGGTAAAAGCATACAGGATTCAAGAAAAAGCAGCTCAAGTTGGTTTTGATTGGGATACTCCTGAACAAGTTTGGGACAAGATAAATGAAGAATTGTTAGAGTTTAAACATGAATTAAACATTCCTAATAACAAACAAAAAACAGAGCAAGAATTTGGCGATTTACTATTTGCATTGGTAAACTTAGCTCGCAAAAATGGCATCAATCCCGATGATGCTTTAGAATATACCAATCAGAAATTTAGAAACCGATTTATGTTCATAGAGGATAAGGCCAAAGCCATGAATAAAAACTTGATTGACATGTCGCTTACCGAAATGGATGAAATTTGGAACGAAAGCAAAAAACTAGGAATGTAAAATAGCTGAGTCATTCATTAGTACCGCTTAAGCGGTATCCTTTCCATGGCAGCCAAGTTGGC
>JBIILW010000276.1:0-3337 GCA_044338265.1 Bacteroidia bacterium
GCAGCAATTTGGATGGCAAGCTATTTTGAATAACTTTAAAAAATATGCTGAATTGTAATTTACAATGAATAATAAAAAGCTCCTGATATTAATTATTTAGGAGCTTTTTTTTGCATTGACTTCAAATATTTATATTCATTTATAAAACATTTATTAGTAAACAAAACTATATTTATGAGTTTAAGGAATAAATAAACATATTGCAACCTAATATTTAATACCTGAATGCAGCCCAAAAAACATGTTTCCACTGTTAATCCTTTGCAGGATATGCTACTTATTAATAAACCAATGGGCTGGAGCAGTTTTCAGGTAGTAAACAAATTACGCTATGCCATTACTCGGTTTCATAAAGAATCATTATTGGAAAGTAACGGACAAAAACGTAAAATTAAAGTTGGGCATGCAGGAACTTTAGATCCTTTGGCTACTGGATTACTCATTCTTTGTGTAGGTAAAGAAACCAAAAACATTGAACAATACATGGCATCGGAAAAAGAATATACTGGCAGTTTTTTTATTGGTGCTACCAGACCAAGCCATGATCAAGAAACAGAAATTGACCAATTATTTGAAACCAATTTTATAACTGAAGAACTCATTTTAACAACTGCTAAAAGTTTTGAAGGCGAACAATTACAAATGCCTCCCATATTTTCGGCAATAAAAAAAGACGGACAAAGAGCATACACTGCTGCTAGAAGTGGACAAGAAATTACATTAAGTCCACGACCAATTAATATTTTTAGTTTTGAAATTACTCAAATTGAAATGCCTTTGGTAAGTTTTAAAATTAAATGTAGCAAAGGAACTTATATTAGAAGCATTGCTTTTGACTTTGGTAAAAAACTAAATTGTGGTGCTTATTTGAATTCATTGTGTAGAACAGCAAGTGGTGATTATAACTTAGATGATGCGGTAAGTATTGAGGACTTTTTGAAAGAGGGCAATTAGCAATAGGCAAATAGCTCCCGATGCATCGGGAGGCAATTGGCAAATAAAAAAATTCTCATCCTCATCGGAGCCGATGGATACAACTATCAACTGACAACTATCAACTGACAACTATCAACTGACAACTATCAACTGACAACTAACAACTATCAACTAACAACTGACAACTAACAACTATTAACTATCATGAAATTATATTCCATAGAAACAGGACGATTTAAATTAGATGGAGGAGCAATGTTTGGCGTTGTTCCAAAATCAATTTGGAATAAACTAAATCCAGCTGACGAAAACAACATGATCAAAATGGCCATGCGCTGTTTATTAATTGAAGATGGTAACAGACTAATATTAATTGACAATGGAATTGGCAACAAACAAGATTCAAAATTCTTTGGTCATTACTATTTACATGGTGATTTCTCATTAGAAAAATCGTTGGCAGCTCATGGTTTTTGCAAAGACGACATTACCGACATGGTGCTTACTCATTTGCATTTTGACCATTGTGGAGGAAGTATTCAATGGAACAATGACAGAACAAAACATGAAACTGCTTTTAAAAATGCTACCTATTGGATCAATGAAAAACATTGGCAAGAAGCATTGACACCAAATGCCAGAGAAAAAGCAAGTTTTTTAAAGGAAAACATTTTGCCAATCATGGAAAGTGGACAATTAAAACTGATCAACGAAGGCGAATTATTTCACCCGGAAATTGATTTGCTTTATACCATTGGACATACCAATAACATGATGCTTCCTGTAGTTCCTTATCAAAATACCAAGCTCATTTATTTAGCCGATGCCATTCCCACTTCAGCCCATATTCCAATTCCTTATGTAATGGGTTACGATGTGCGACCGTTAGAGGCAATGAAAGAAAAAACCAATATTTTAACACAAGCAGTTCAAAATAATTATTTACTATTTTTTGAACATGATCCTTTTAATGAAATGTGTTCGGTTCATGAAACAGAAAAAGGAATCAGAATGAATGAAATATTGACGTTATAATTTTACAACTCTCGCAAGTGTTTAACATCGCAAGGCGAGTGTCACTTGTGAGAATAAATAATAAAAGTTTGTAAATTAATTCTCTGTGCCAACAAAAGTAATTTTTTCTTTTTTGTCTTATCCAATCATCAAAATTTTTTTTTCTTCATACTTTTTCCATTGCTGAAAAAGTATGCAATCCTGCAAGGCAGGATAGACCATCAAAAGCTACCCTCTCGCATGGCCTGAAACACGGCCCGCATGATGGTCGGGCCAACGCTCGCCAAATAACAAGCATTTGTATTTTGATTTGTCAGTTCTCGACTCCGCTCGAAATGACAACGGTTAGTTTGGATTTGAAATTCTAAAAAGTAAAAGCCAATTCATTGTTAAAAATATACCACAAATTTGAAACTGGAACTACTGGTTGGTATTCATACATTGATTTCAAATTCAAGTTCAATCGTAAATTTTTATTGATCACATACGAAAACCTGATATGCGACCCAATGCGAGGACTTGGAGAACTATAACTAGTTCTTACAAAATAATATAAACCAGCATTGATATTGATGCTTTCGTTTATTTGATGGTCGTAACTAAAATACCAATTCAAACGTGGATTATACGTTTCTTTTGA
This sequence comes from Bacteroidia bacterium, assembly GCA_044338265.1. GTDB lineage: Bacteria > Bacteroidota > Bacteroidia > UKL13-3 > UKL13-3 > JAAFJM01. Next base: position 2,591 of record JBIILW010000276.1, read on the forward strand.
ATTTGAATTAGCAGGAATATTTTCGGTTTTTACACCATCAAAATTCCATTTTTCATAATCAAAAACTAAACCAGCTGCGGTAGCCAATGTTAAGGTTTTATCCCTAAATATTCTTTTTCTAATATTGGCTGTTAAGGCAAACTTTTGTTCCAAACCTCTTGTTTCTAGCCATTGGACTTTCGCAAAATATTCAGGATACAAACTGCGTGAAATATCGTTTCTAAAACGTGCAAATACATAGCCACCACTCAATACTGTTTGGTTACCATAAGTAATTACTTGCATGTTATTGGCAATTGTTAATATGCGATTTTGCTTTAAACGCATGGCCATTTCGGCCCTTACTGCTACTTGGTTTACTGTTTCCTTTTGCGACTGTGAGCTAAAACCTCCTACTATATTTCCTATGTAATGTCTGTGTGTATCGATTGGGATCAATACAAAACTTTCTGTAAATAAAAACTGTGCTTTTACAGCATGATCAAGCATGAAAAGTAGGACAAATAAAAAATATAAACTTTTTGATTTCATAAAAATCGCAAGTTGCATTTACCAATGTTACTCAATAAAAATAAATATCAATAAATTGGGGAAAAGATTCATGAAATAGAAAAAAATGTTTTAAAAAATAGAATTTAAAAGATAAATTTTTGTCCGTGGTTGAATTCTATGACAAAAGCAAATAATTTTTATATGGTTCGTTATTTTCAATAACAGCACACATTCTTGCTACAATTTTATTTGATA
>JBIILW010000277.1:0-3329 GCA_044338265.1 Bacteroidia bacterium
CGAAAGCCGTATACGGAATTAATTTCCTCATTTGTCTGTAAAAACTCAATATCTCCATTCAAAATATCTAATCTATAAACCATCTTTTGACTATCCTCAGGATCATAACCCACACCCAAATAATATTTAGTTTTAAATTGGCCTAAACTATCACTGTGGTTATAAATTAAATTCAACTCGTCTGATGTTGGTAAACGCCAAGCACCCTTTAATTTTAAGCAAGCGTCTTCAGCACCTTCATAATTGAATATACCTAAATCTTCTTTCATGATGTCAATATTGTCAATTGTATAAAATTCTTCTTCTTTTGATTTAACAATTGAATGTGTCTTTTCAATTTTCAATTTTTCATTGACAATACTGTCTAATTTAATCTCGGTTTTTTGTTGATCATTTTGTGAGTTATTACAAGAAAATAAGCTAATTGTTAAAACTGTAATTAATAATAAATCCCTAATTTTTATAAATGATTGCATTTTGTTTGTCATATTATGTTTTCTTAATTATCTGCAATATAGATTTATTTTTAAATTGAATTAATTACTAACAGGTAAACACCAAATTTGCATGCAGTTAGTTTTTACACCAAGCTTTTTGAAGTTAAATTTATTCTGCCAAATGCAGCTTCATGAAATTTATAGTTTTAAAACAATATTTTAAATAGTAATAGGTTAAAAAAAACTGAGGGAAATATCAGTTTTATTAACGGATAATTGTAAAAACATTTGATGGTCGGGCTAGAGACTTTAAAAAATAATCACCGATTAAATTATTTCTTTGTCTCCGTTGACTAGCATCTATTTCCATTTCTCTTCTTTGATTTACCAATTCTTGTCTCCTTAATTGACTATTATTTTCATCCTCTTGCCTAGCTTTATTGATTTCATCTTTTCTAACTTGAGCTCCTATTTCTTGGCTTTTAATTTCCTTTTCTGCCTCTATTTCTTGAGTTCTAATAATTTTTTCAGCTTCCGCTTTTATAAGCGTTATTTTTATATTCGTAGTGTTTATACCCGCTTGCATTTCATTCTTTTTTTGTTGTAATTCCACTTCTGCATTTTTCAGTTCAGTTTCTTTTGCTTTTAATTCCTTTTTCTTTTCTAGTTCGCGTTGTGCTATTAAAAAAGATGTAATTTGAATAGATGTATTTTGCGCTTGATTATAAAATTTTGAATAAATTGATATTTCTTTTAATTTATTTATGGCATTTTCGTAATCTGAATTGTTAATCAAATTTTGCGCTGTTAAAAATATGGCGTTATCCATTTTATAGGATAGCGCTGTGTAAAGACTATTGGCAATTGTATCTACTCTTTCAAAACATGCAACATCAGGGGGTATTGTAGCGCATATTGCTAAAGCTTTTTCAACCTCACCTACAGTTTGATATTTTTTTACTGAGTTTATTATTTCATTACAATTATTTGAATAAAATTCCAACATTTTGTTTCTTCCAACAAGGATAAAGTCATCAAGTGCCTTTTTTTCAATTACAAAATCATTAATGAAGTTTCTTACGCACTCAGCCTCTGTATTAGCAGAATAATCTTTACTTTGAACAAAAGTTTTATATGTTATATTATCTAGCTTATTTATTAAATAAACTGTAAGTTCTATGTTGTACACACCAATTGTCATAAATCCAGCTTTGGATGTCTTACTTGATTTAATGTGAAAATCTGAAACAATCTGATAATTTGATTGATTATCTATTATAACATGATTCATTTTGTCAAAAATCGAACTTATTTTATTGTAGTATAAATCACGTATGTCTTTATTTGACTCGATCGTAAGAATGGACCCTTCCCTTATGGCGAAATTAACCAGAAAGTACTTTTCGCTAGTCTGAGCAATCACATTTGATAACAAGAGTGATAAAATAATTGTTAAAGCTAAATTTTTCATATTTATTTAATTGTTATATTAATATTAGAACCCACAACTGATTTCTCACATTCAATTCCGGCTTGTTCCTTGAGGTATTTTAAAATATCCAATGAGAATGCGTTTGGAGAATAGTTCTGACCAGTTTCTTCTTTTAATAATGGTATTGATACTTCAGAGAAAGACATTCGATTATTTACAGTTCCTGCTGGTTTGTAATTACCATTAAATGCATATTGTTGAATACAGTTTTCAATATACTCCTCTAATCGAATACCATTGTATTCTTTTCCAAATTCAGCTGTTGAACCGTTTTTTATTGTAAAATTAGCAGATACTTTTCTGCCTTGTGAAACGAGTGAGGCATATTGCGTGTTTATTTTATTCAATGCGCCTTCGTTCAAAATAGCCGATGCGAAATTTTTATAATCATCGGGTGTGCCGCAAGTATTCATAATCTTAATATCTGATGCCACATCTTCACCATTGGCGTAATTGCGAATTTTAAAATCCAACGTTTTATTGCAGTCACTTGATTCTAATGGTTCAAACTCTACATAAAAATCAGAACCACTTGCTTCCAAAATCAAAGCCTTTAAATCTAATTTTGTTCCCTCGTTGATTAATCTATCTTCATAAACCTTTTTCAAAATTGATTCAAAACCAATAGTCGTATAATCATTGTCCTCCAATTTGTTTTTGAAAGAGGCTATAATCATTTTTTCGAATGAATTGAGTTGATAATTTCCATCCTTAAATAAGTCTTGTTTTATTAATTTAGGTATTACCATTATTCTTGGCTTTGAGGCTACTACTAATTTATCCTCTGCTTTCATACAGAAATAACTTTCATCTCCGTCTTTATAGTCTTTTAATTTTTGTGCGGTATTTGCATTTAATTTTACAGTATAAATATTATTTAACTTTTCAATTACTCTACCACTACCCAATATACTTGGTACTGTTTGTGGCTTCTTTTCCCCTGGCACCTTTATTTTTTCAACTTTGGTAATGGATACCGTATTGCCAATAGTTAAACTTTGAGCTTTATCGAAAACCAAAATTGTTTTAGGCAATTGATTGCTTGCATTTTTTTCACTCACTTTTAAAATTGGTAGTGAGGGAATATCTTGATTTGCAGGCTTGGTTGATTCTGAGGTTTTTTTTGAATCTTGCTTTATTTTATCTTCATCTTTTGATTCGTAAAGTTTTTTTATTTCTTGATCTGTTAGTGCTCGATTCCATATACCAATGTCATCAAGTTTACCAGATAGATAAGAATTATTATCTTGTCCATTTGCCCCAAACCAACAGTTGTTATTGTTATTATTAACCAAAAAATTTGGTTCAGAAGTTAAAGTATTATTTAGAACTCCATTAATATAAATTGAATTTGTTGTTCCTGATCTTGTAATTGATATCATTTGCCAAATATTTGTAGT
>JBIILW010000278.1:0-3326 GCA_044338265.1 Bacteroidia bacterium
ATACCAGCAATAATTCCTAACCAATTTAAGTTTTTTTCTAATGCGCCAGTTTCTAAACTTGCCATACTTTCAATGCTGCTTTCAATGTCGTTAATAGGTTTTCCAATGCGCATGATTCCTTTTTCAATTACTCTACTAATTGGAGAATTTACACGTTGACAAAAAGCACGAGCAGCTTTCAAATCGCCTTTGGCCAAAAGATCTTTTACATTATTCATAAAATTAACTTCTAATTTTGAAGCATTTTTTATAAAAATAAAACGTTCAATAATTAAGTAAATAGTTACTACTGATAACAATCCAATAGGAATCATTACCACTCCACCTTTAAAAATTAATTCTAAAAAGTTTAAACCTTCTTGTGTGTTTTCCATTGCTAAAAAAATTTATTATTTAAGTAACGAAAGTAAATGCTGTTTGTGTTTAATGAATGGGCATTTATAAACACATTGTTACATTTTTGCAGCATTATTCTAATAAACTATTCAATTTAATCCCAATTTTCAAAAAAGACCTAATTAGGCGTTTTGTTGACTTGTTTGCGCTACCGCAATTTAAAATAAATATTTAACTGCTTAATAATTAGTATACTTAAAATCTTTGCTTTTAAGTACTCAAAACATATATTTGCGCTCCTTTGTGAATTTAATAAGCAACAACGATTCAAAAGGAAAATTTATATTGATTAATTAACTAAGCAATATATTTTTATAAAAAAACAACAAAAGAATACATATAACAAAATGAAAATTAAAGGAGCAGTTAAGTTTTTTACCATTGCCTTAGTGATAGTTAGTTTATTCCATCTATCATTTTCGTTGGTAACCTACCGAGTAGAGCAAAAAGCAAAAGCATTTGCTAATGGTGATTTAGAAAAAGAAAGATCGTACATTGATTCAATTGGACGTGAAGTAGTGTACAATGTAGGTATAAAAAAATATACTTATTTACAGTGCAAAGCGCATGAATTAAACCTTGGATTAGATTTACAAGGTGGTATGAACGTAACTTTAGAGTTAAGTCAAGATGAGTTAGTAAGAGGATTAGCCAATAACAATCCTGATGCAAACTTTAACAAAGCAGTGTCAATGGCTACTGAAGCTCACAAAACAAGTCAAAAAGAATTTATTGTTTTGTTTGGTGAAGAATATGCTAAAATAGATCCTAATGGAAAATTAGCAGCTATTTTTGCAAACCCATCTAACAGAGATAAAGTAAAATTAACTTCAACAAACGCTGAAGTTTTACAGTATTTAAAAGTAGAAACTGAATTAGCCATTGAGCGTTCGTTTAAAGTTTTACGTACTCGTATTGATAAATTTGGTGTAACACAACCAAACATTCAAAAACAAGAAGGAACTGGCCGCGTAGTGATTGAATTACCAGGTGTTGATAATCCTGCTCGTGTGCGCAAGTTATTACAAGGAACTGCTAAGTTAGAGTTTTATCAAACTTATGACAATACAGTTGCTTATGGTTTTTTACAAAAAGCAAATGATGTTTTAAAAACATTAACCATTGCAGAAACCGCAGCAACTACTGATACTGTTAAGGCTGAAACAAATGCATTGGCAGATATTGGTGGTACAAAAGCTAAACCTGATAGCACTACAAAAGCTAAAAAAGATACAGCTGCTAACAAGCAAATGACACCTGAGCAATTCCAAAAAGAAAATCCTTTATTGGGAATTATTATGCCAGTAGTTGACGAAAAAGGTCAATTAATGCCTAGTGGTTCTTGGTGTGGTACTGCTGTAATTAGAGATACTGCTAAAATAAATGCCATGCTTGCTCGCCCTGAAGTAAGACGCGAAATTCCTACTGATGTAAAATTTGCTTGGGAATATAAAGGTGTTGGAGATAATGGCGGTGCGGTTCGTTTACATGCTTTAAAAACGGAACGCAATGGCGAAGCTGCAATGAGTGGCGAACGCGTTATTCAAGCCAATAGAGATATTTCGCAATTAACCGGACAAGTAGAAGTAAACATGACTATGGACGGCCAAGGAACTACTGAATGGAAAAATTTAACCAAACAAAATATTGGTCATTCAATTTCTATTGTACTTGATAATTTAGTTTACTCATCACCAAACGTACAAAACGAAATTCCTAACGGACGTTCTGTAATTAATGGTGGATTTACTGAAGAAGAAGCACTGGATTTATCAAACGTTTTAAAAAGTGGTAAATTACCTGCTACCACTCGTATAGTTGAAGAAGCAGTAGTTGGACCAAGTTTGGGTGCTGAGGCAATTAGCCAAGGTTTATGGAGTATGATTATTGCTACCATCGTAATTTTAATATTCATGGTATTGTATTATAGTAACTCAGGTTATGTAGCCGATATTGCTGTATTATTAAATGTATTCTTTATTATTGGTGTATTAGCCTCAATGGGTGCGGCATTAACTCTTCCTGGTATTGCTGGTATCGTACTTACCATTGGTATGGCGGTAGATGCAAACGTACTAATTAACGAACGTGTCAAAGACGAATTATTAGGAGCTAGAAGTTTAAAAAATGCCATTGCTGATGGATACCAACATGCAAGTTCTTCTATTATAGATTCTAACTTAACAACATTATTAGCTGGATTTGTAATGTATATTTTTGGTACAGGCCCTGTTCAAGGATTTGCTATTACTTTAATCATTGGTATTTTGTCATCAATGTTTACTGCTGTATTATTTACCCGTGTAGTAACAGAGTGGTGGATTGAAAAAGGACATGAAATAAAATATGCAACTGCAAAAACAATGAATGCATTTAAAAACATTCATTTTGATTGGGTTGGAAATAGAAAGAAATTTTATATGTTCTCAGGTGTAATTATAGCTTGTGGAATTGTATCAATGTTTACTAAAGGATTTACTTTAGGCGTTGATTTTAAAGGTGGTTACACTTATGTAATCCAGTTCAGCAAGCCTGTAGAATCCGTTCAAGTTCGTGAGGCTTTAAAAGGCGCTTTTGGTGATGCACCTGAAGTAAAATCATTTGGAACTGACAACAAATTAAAAATTACTACTACTTATAAAATTGAAGACGTTTCTGCAACTGTAGCTGACGAAGTTCAAGCTAAATTAGTAGAAGGCTTAAGCAAAGTAGACGATAAAATTACTATTTTAAGTTCGGCTAAAGTTGGTCCAACCATTGCAAACGATATTAAAACTGGTTCATTTTGGGCAGTTATAATTTCTATGTTTGGAATTGGATTATACATTTTGGTTCGTTTCCGTAAATGGCAATATACTTTAGGAGCTATCATCGCTTTAGCGCATGACGTCATGATGATGTTAAGTTTCTATTCTATTTTTGATGGATTA